>JBOHKZ010000322.1:0-7656 GCA_050729355.1 Phenylobacterium sp.
AGCCGGGCCAACGCCTTGCGGACCGCAGCGGCCGACGCGGTCGCCGCCAGCGTTCTCGCCCGGCCCGAAGCCCGGACCGTCGCGATCTTCGGGACAGGCCAGCAGGCCTTTTGCGAAGTCCACGCGCTGAAGGCGGTGCGTCCGATCAAGCAGGTGTTCGTCGTCGGTCGCCGTCCGACCGGCGTCGATCAGCTCATCGAGAAACTCGCGGCCGCCGGAATTCGGGCCGCCCCCGCCACTGCCGAGGCGGCCTGCACGGCAGCGGACATCATCGTCACGGCGACGCCGTCGCGTGCTCCGCTGTTCGAGGCCGAGTGGGTGAAGCCCGGGACCCACATCGCGGCCATGGGCGCCGACGGTCCGGGCAAGCAGGAACTGCCTGTCGAGCTCCTGCGGCGGGCCGCCCTCTTCTGCGACCTGCCGGAGCAGTCGGTGAAGCTCGGCGAGTTCCAGTCGGTGGCGCAGGACGTCGCCGACGGTCGGATCACGGTTACGCCCATCGGTCGGGTGCTGTGCGCAGAGCACCCAGGCCGCGCCTCCGTCGACGAGATCACCGTCTTCGACAGCTCCGGCCTCGCCCTGCAAGACCTGGCGCTGGCCCTGCGCCTGACCGGCCGGATGAATGCAAAATGACCTCCCTTAGTCTCACTTCCGCCGTGGCCGGGCTCGCCCTGATGCTGGCGGCTCCGCAGGCCGGCGCAGGTCAGGCCGCCAACGTCGCGGCTGCGGTCGATCAGGTCATGACGGCCAAGGGTCTGGGGTCGCCCGACGCTCCGGGCTGCGCCATCAGCGTGACCAAGGCCGACGACCTGCTGTTCGCAAAGGCCTACGGCTCCGCCGACCTTGAGCACGGCGCGCCCTTCAGTTTGCAGACCGTTTCCGAGACCGGCTCGGTGGCGAAACAGTTCACGGCCGCCGAGGTGCTTCTGTTGGCCGAGGACGGCCGCCTGTCCCTGCGCGACGACGTACGCAAGTACCTGCCCGAGATGCCGGACTACGGCGAGCCCATCACGATCTACGACCTGCTGCATCAGATCAGCGGCGTGCGGGAGTACAGCACGCTGGCCGCCCTGCGCGGCTATCCGCGCTTCCATAAGACGCTGTACGATCTGGACTCGGCGTTCGCGCTGATCGCGGCCCAGGACAAGCTCAACTTCCGGCCGGGCGAGCGCTACGAATATTCCAACAGCAACTACGTACTCCTGACCCTCGTGGTCGAGCGCGTCAGCGGCATGCGGGCGGCGGAGTTTGGTCGCCGGCGACTGTTCGAACCGCTCGGCATGACCTCCACCCAGTGGCGCGACGATTACCGGCGGATCGTGAAAGGGCGCGCCCTCGCCTACCGCCTCACGCGCTCGGGCTACGAGCTTTTCATGCCGTTGGAGAACACCTTCGGCCATGGCGCCCTGCTGAGCACCGTGGGCGATCTGGAGCGCTGGAACCGCGCGCTCGTCTCCGGGAGCCTTTCCCCCTATGTCACCCGCCATATGCTGGAGCCTGGCCGCCTCGACAGCGGGGAGACGAGGTCCTATGGCGCCGGGATCGTGGTCGGCGACTATCGCGGGCGCAGGGTCTATCGCCACGGCGGAACCACGGCCGGCTACACCGCGCAGCTATGGGCGTTTCCCGACGATCGGGTGTCGATCGCCCTCCTCTGCAACGTGCGCGCCGGCGAGATGGCCGACATCTCCGCGCGGGCCGCCGACGCCGCCTTGGGCCTCTCAGCGATGCCCGCGCCCTCACCGGACGCCGCGCCGCCGCAGGCCGCGGGCCGACCTGCCTTCTATCGCTCAGACGGCGGCGAAATGCTGGCGTTGACGACCAACGGCGCAGCGACCTCCGTCGATCTCTTCACCAGCAACGGCCCCATGCGGCTGACGCCGGCGGGGTCGGATCGCCTTGCCGCGGTTACGCCGTTCGGGCGCCTCGACCTCCACCGCGACGGCGCGAACCGGGTCGTCGTCAGCTTTGAAGACCGCGAGCCTCTCGTGTTCGCGGCGATGCCGGCCGCCGCGCCGTCGGGTCCGCCGCCGCTTGGCCTCTACGTCAACGCCAGCGTGGGCGGCTATGTGCTCTCGAAAGCCAAGGAGGGCTATCGCCTGGACCTCGCCGATCCGCGCGCCGCCGACCCCGTCGGCTTCCGCCTGGAATGGCTGAACGGCGACGTCTATCGGGCCAGGATCGAGACCCGCAGCGGCTACATCCGCGACGACATGATCGTCACCCTGCGGCTCCCTCGGGGGCGGCCCGCATCGTTGCAGATGTCATCGGTGGCGGGCCTCCAGGCCGTGGACCTCCTGGAGTTCAGGCGGAAGGGCGACTGATCCGGTTCAGCTCGTCACGGCAGGCAGAGTCCCGGCCCAGCGTGACAGGATGTCGGCGAAGCGCTGCGGCTCCACGGCGTGCATGCCGTGGGCGGCGTCCGGCGCCTGGACGAGCTCGAACGGCTGGCCGGCGCCCTTGACGAGCTCGCCGACCTTTTCGACCTGGAAGTCGGAGATCGCGCCGATCAGCGCCCCCGACGCCGGGTCCACGAACCGCATGTGGTGGGTGAAGAGCATCGGCGTCTTCACCTGCGCCAGCATCCGGTGGTGCGGGCAGTTCAACGCCACCGAGCCCTCGATGAAAGCCCGGCCCCACTCCGGATCGTACTCCTTGAGGGTCTGCGGCGGTTCCTTGGCCTGGCTCATCATGCGGTTGGCCGGGTGCGCGTCCCGCGCCCGGGCGCCCTGCAGACCGGCCCAGTCGCCGATCGACCACTGGTCGCCCAGGTAGCGGCTCATGAGTTCGAAGAGCGGGCCGGCGGACTGGCGGATGGAGTGGCCGTAAAGCGGCTTGGTCTCCGCCGCGAAGAACGGCGCATCCTCGCAGTGCACGCCGCGGATCTGGCCCGGCATGGCGAAGGCCGAGAGCCAGGCGGCGAGCAGGCCGCCGGACGAATTCCCGCTGACGATCACCGGCCGGCCGATCGCCAGCGCGATGAAGCGCACGAGGTCGTTGCCCATGGTGTTGAGCGAGTAGCGGCCCGGCGTGCGCGTGCTGCGTCCCTGCCCCCGAAGATCGACGGCGAACACATGGAACTTCGGCTCGAGCAGGGCGATCGCCTTCTCGAAGCCCCACCAGGACTCGGTCTGACCCGGGATCAGCAGCAGGGCCGGCCGATCGCTCGAACCGGCGACGATGTGGTTCATGCGAACCTCGCCCAGATCGACCTGACGCTCCTCGTAGGCATGGGGCACGAAGACGCCCTGCAACTCCGCCATGGCGTTCCCTCCGATGCGCCGCCAGTCGCGGCTTGTACGATCATCGCCCAGATCAGCGGATCACGGCGACTAGGCTCCGTTCCGCTGCAGGGCCGCCAGGCGCGGGAAGATGCGCAGCGCGTTCTCGCGTGCGATCGCCTGCAGGTCGGCGTCGCTCAGGCCGTTGTCGCCAAGCTGGCCGATGTTGCGGGCCACGCCGGCCTCCGGCGTGAACGGCCAGTCGCTGCCGAACAGGATGTGTCCGATCGGCGCGATGCGGCGAAGGCCGGCAAACGCGATCGGATGCGCCGACAGGGCCACGTCGTAATAGAGCCGCGCCAGGGTCTCGAAGACCTCCGCCTCCGACGCCGGCCGCGGGTTGATGAACGCCAGGTTCGCGAAGGCCGCGATGCGCGCGACCAGCGCCGGCAAGGCAGCGCCGCCGTGCGGGACGATGACCTTGATGTCCGGGTTGGCCTGCAGCGTCCGGGAATAGAGCAGGTCGACGATCGTCCGGGTCGTATCGAGCGGGAACTCCAGCAGCGGCGCCGGTCGGCCAAGGCCGAGGGCGTCAAGGCAGGCCGGGCTGGTGGGATGCAGGAAGAGCACGGCCTTTCGCCGGTTGAGCTCGGCGAAGATCGGGGCGAAGGCCGGCGAACCGAGGTAGGCGCCGTCGATGTTGGTCTCGAGGATCACGCCGTCGGCGCCCAGCACCTCGAAGGCATGGCGCATCTCGGCGAGCGACGCTTCGATGTCGGGCATGGGCAAGGTGGCGAAGAATCCGAAGCGGCCCGGGTGGGCGGCGACCAGCCCCGTGCCGGCCTTGTTGATCTCCCGCACCAGCCCAGGCCGCTTGCCGGGCTCCAGGAAATGGGTCGAGGGCGACGACAGCGAGATCATCGCCGTCTCGATGCCCTGGCGGTCCATGACCGCGACCGCCGCCTCGGCGTTCCAGGCCGGGATCGGCATGCCGGCGTCGAGGGTCCGCAGCCCGGCCTTCGCCAGCGCTTCGGTGTAGACCTCCGGCAGGAAGTGCGAGTGAACGTCGATCCGCCCGCAGGCGCATCCCCCACCCGTGGCGGCGTTTGCTTCGGCCATGCTGCTCCCCTGAACCGCTACGGCGCCAGACGCCGCAAGGACGGCGCGGCGGGTCAACTTCGGCGTCATTTGACCCATACGTCAACTATCTCATCGCCGGCAGATGACTTGCCATTAGTCCGTATGTCGGGCATTCTGACTAAATCGTCAACTCAGGCTCGAGCCGATGAGCACCATCAAGATCGAGGACGTGGCCCACGTCCGGTTCAGCGCGCCCGACCTGGGGCAGATGCGCGCTTTCCTCGAGGACTTCGGGCTCGCCATCGTCGAAGCCACAGACACTCGTCTCGTGGCGCGCGGCTCGGGCTCCGCCCCGGTCGCGCATGTGACCGAACTGGGCGAGCCTGGTTTTGTCGGCGTCGCGTTCCGGGCCGAGAGCCTTGGCGACCTTGAGCGCCTTGCTGGGGCGGAGGGCGTCGCGCTCGCGGAGTCCAGCCTGCCGGGCGGCGGGCGCGTGGCGACCCTGACGGACCCGGACGGCCACCGGGTCGACGTCGTGGCGGGCCAGGCCGGCGCCCCGCCCCTGCCCGCCGACAAGAGCCAGGCCTGGAACCGAGCGGACGAACGGCAGCGGCTGCGGGCCACGAAGCGCATTGCGCCGGGCGCCGCGAACGTCGTGCGCCTGGGCCACGTGGTGCTGAACGTCTCCGATTTCCGCGCCTCCGAGCGCTGGTACAAGGACCGCTTCGGCTTCATCACCTCGGACGAGATCCAGGTGGCGCCGGAATTCTCGATCGGCGCCTTCATGCGTTGCGACCGCGGCGACACGCCCACCGACCACCACACGCTCTTCCTGATGCAGGGCCCCAAGGGCCCGGGCTTCAACCATGCGGCCTACGAGGTCTGCGACCTCGACGACTTGATGCGCGGCCACCAGCGCCTGAAGGACGCCGGGCGCCAGGCCGAGTGGGGCGTGGGGCGCCACCTGCTGGGCAGCCAGGTCTTCGACTACTGGCGAGATCCGTGGGGCAATACCCTGGAGCACTGGACCGACGGCGACCTCTTCATCGCCGCGGACGGCTCCAACATCTCGAACCTGCAGGAGCTGCTGGGCGTCCAGTGGGGCCCGCAAATGCCGCCGACGATGGGCTGAGGACGACACCGATGAAGCTTGCGACCTTCGAAGCGGGCGGCGCCGCACAGCTCGGCGTCGTTGTCGGCGACCGGATCGTTCCGCTAAACGCCGCGGCGCCGGGCCTGCCCGGCGACATGATCGGCCTGATCGCCGCCTGGCCGCAGGTCGAGGGCGAGGTGCAGCGCCTGGCCGACGCTGCGGCGGGCGCCGTTCCGCTGGAGAGCGTCCACCTGCTCGCGCCCATCCGCCGGCCCGGCAAGATCATGGCGATCGGCCTGAACTACGCGGACCACATCGCCGAGAGCAATCTGGGCACGCCCGAGCACCAGATCTGGTTCTCCAAGGCGTCGACGGCGACCAATGGACCGCACGACCCGATCCAGGTGCCGAAGGTGTCCCAGGCCCTCGACTACGAGGCCGAGTTGGTCGCGGTGATCGGCCGGGGCGGCCGCCACATCGCCAGGGACGCGGCCGCGGGAGCGATCTTCGGCTACTGCTGCGGCAACGACGCCACCGAGCGCGCCTGGCAGCACCGCACGCCGCAGTGGGTCGTGGGGAAGTCCTTCGACACCCACGCGCCGTTCGGCCCCTGGATCACCACCGCCGACGAGGTTGCCGATCCGCACGCGCTCTCGATCCGCTGCCAGGTGAACGGCGAGGTCCGTCAGGACTCCAACACCCGCCACCTGGTGTTCAACGTCTGGGACCAGATCGAACATCTCAGCCAGGCCATGACGCTGGAGGCCGGCGATCTGATCTTCACCGGCACGCCGGGTGGCATCGGCGCGGCCATGAAGCCCATGCGATTCCTGAAGGACGGCGACCGGGTCCGCATCGAGATCGAGGGCCTGGGCGCGCTCGACAACCCCTGCGCCAACGAGGCCTGAGATGTCCGGCGGCTTCGATTGCGATGCGCTGGTGGTGGGCCTCGGGCCGGTGGGCTCGGTCCTGACCGCACTCCTGGCCCAGCGCGGCGTGACGGCCATAGCGATCGAGAAGGATCGGGCGATCTATCCGCTGCCGCGGGCCGTGCACTTCGACCACGAGATCATGCGGCTCTTCCAGCAGCTCGGGATCGCCGACGAGGTGAAGCGCCACACCCGCGACCTGCCGGAATACGAGTTCCGCGCCGCCGACGGCGGACTGCTGATGAAGCTTCCGCCGCCCCGCGAGACGGCCTCCGGCTGGGGGGCCGGCTACATGTTCCACCAGCCCAGCCTCGACGGGGTGCTGCGTGACCTCCTGGCCCGGTCGCCGGGCGTCGATATCCGCCTGGGCGCCCAACTCGACGGCTTCTCGCAGGACGCGGGCGGGGTCACTGCAGAGCTGTCCGGCGAGGACGGATCCCAGACCGTCCGCGCGCGCTTCATCGTCGGCTGTGACGGCGCCTGGAGCCCGGTTCGCGAGACGATCGGCGGCGGCCTCTTCGACTATCAGTTCGACGAGCCCTGGCTGGTGATCGACACCAAGGTCGTCGACGGTTGCCGCGTTCCCGAGGTCAACATCCAGGTCTGCGACCCCACCCGCCCAACGACCTGCGTCCTCAGTGGACCGGGCCGGCACCGCTGGGAGTTCATGCTGCTGCCGGGCGAAGCGCCGGAGGCCATGCTCGACGCCGCCGTCGTCCAGGAGCTCATCGCCCCCTGGGACTGCGGGCCGGTGGAAATCGAGCGCATGGCCGTCTACCGCTTCCATGGGCTGGTCGCGAACCGGTGGCGGGACAGGCGAGCGCTGATCGCCGGCGACGCCGCTCACCAGACCCCGCCCTTCGCCGGCCAGGGCATGTGCGCGGGACTGCGCGACGCCGCCAACCTGGCCTGGAAGCTGGACGCGGTGCTGAAGGGCGCCGCGAACGAAGCCCTGCTCGACAGCTATCAGGCCGAGCGCGAGCCGCACGTGCGCTCCGCCATCGAGCTCGCCATCGGCATGGGGCGGGTCGTCTGCCTGCTGGACCGCGAGGCGGCGGCGCAGCGCGATGCCGGCATGCTGGCGGCCAAGGCCAGCGGCCAGCCACCCCTGCCGCCGCTCCAGCCGCCGGTCTTCCGGGCGGGCTGCATCATGGCCGGGACGCCTGCCGCCGGTTCGATGTTCCCGCAGCCCTCGGTCGGCGGGGGCGCGAGCCGAACGCGCCTCGACGACCTGATCGGCGACGGCGCCTGGTTGCTCTCACGCGCAGCCGTCACCGAGGCGGCCGGGGATGTGCAAGTGCTGTCGCCGGACACCGATCACCTGGCGCCCTTC
>JBOHKZ010000323.1:0-10800 GCA_050729355.1 Phenylobacterium sp.
GGCTATGCCGGCTTCACTCCGCGATGCGAGGCCGTCCGCGACGGCTTCCGCGCCTATCTGGCGCAGGCCAAGGCGGCCGGCCGCAAGGTGGCGGCCTATGGCGCGGCGGCGAAGGGCAACACGTTCCTGAACTACTGCGGAACCACGACGGACGACATCGTCGCCTCGTTCGACGCCAATCCGGCCAAGCAGGGTAAGTTCCTGCCCGGCAGCCATGTGCCGATCTTTGCGCCTGCCGCCGTGGCCGAGATCAGGCCCGACGACCTGGTCATCATGCCCTGGAACCTGAAGGACGAGATCATCGGCCAGCTGGCCTTCATCCGGGACTGGGGCGGCCGTTTCGTGATCGCCTCGCCGGAGGTTCGGATCCTGCCCTGATGCGGTTTTCGCCCTCCGGCATAGACGGCGTGGTGGTGGTCGACATCGAGGCCCGCACGGACGAGCGCGGAGCCTTCGCCAGGCTGCAGTGTCCGGAGGAATTCACGGCCGCCGGCCATTCTTTCACGCCGGCCCAGACCAGCCTGTCGCGCAACCCGCATGCCCTGACCCTGCGGGGGATGCACTACCAACCGGCGCCCCACGCGGAGGTGAAGCTGGTGCGCGCGGTCCGTGGGCGGATCTTCGATGTGGCCGTCGACCTCAGGCCTGCGAGCCCGACCTATAGGCGGTGGACCGCCTCCGAACTCTCCGCGGAAAACGGCAGGGCGCTGCTGATCGGTGAAGGGATCGCCCACGGCTTCCTGACGCTGGAGCCCGACACCGACGTCCTCTACCAGATCAGTCCCAGCTTCGAGCCGGGGCACGAAGCGGGCGTGCGTTGGGACGATCCGGCGTTCGCGATCGCCTGGCCCGCGGCGCCCGCGTTGATATCGCCGCGCGACGCGGCCTATCCTGACCACGGGTGAGGCGCGCATGCTGAAGATCGATCCGACGGCGAAGATCTCGCCCCTGGCCGACATCGAAGAGTCGGTCCGCGGGACGCTGATCCAGATCGGGCCGCGGACCATGGTCGACAGCTTCGTGAAGATCAAACCGGCGGGCGGAATGGGCGAGCTGGTGATCGGCGCCGACTGCGCGATCAACTCCGGCACGGTGATCTATACCGGCAACGGGGTGCGGATCGGCGACGGGGTGGCGGTGGCCGCCAACTGCACCTTCGCCCCCACCAATCACGCCATTGCCGACCGCGACCGACCAATCCGCTTGCAGGGCTTCCAGCCGTCGAAGGGCGGCATCGTCATCGAGGACGACGTCTGGCTGGGCGCGGGCGTCGTGCTGCTGGACGGCGTGATCCTGCGGCATGGCTGCGTGATCGCCGCGGGTTCCGTGGTGCGCGGCGAGGTTGAGGCGTTCGCGATCTATGCTGGCTCGCCAGCCAAGCGGATCGGGGAGCGGGGCCGCTGAGCGGGGCGCTGGCCACGGTGATCGGCGCGGGCGGCTTTGTCGGGAGCCGGCTCGCGGCGCGGCTGGCTGCGACAGGCTGGGAGGTCTATGCGCCGGCCAAGGGCGACGGCGAGCTCTTCAAGCGCGATCTCGGGACCGTCTTCTACTGCGCCGGTCTGACCGCCGACTACGACAAGCGGCCGTTCGATACGGTGGAGGCGCACGCCAGCCTGCTGAGCGAGGTGCTGCGCGCCGACCGTCTGACGCGCCTCGTCTATACGTCATCGACCCGGCTCTACGACGGCCTGCCCAAGGCGCAGGTGAGCGAAACCGAGCCGCTGGTGTTCGACGTCGCCGACCCGCGCCGCGTCTACGACCTCTCCAAGGCGCTGGGCGAGAACCTGACCGTCGCCCGGTCGCTGGAGAGGGGCTCGGTGGCCCGGCTCTCCAACGTCTACGACTGGGAAGACGGCGCGCCGGGGTTCCTGTCGGAGTGGCTGATCCAGGCCCGCGCGGGCCGCGAGATCACCCTGCAGTCCAGCCCGCACGTCGCCCGCGACTACATCCACCTCGACGACGTCGCCGCCGCGCTGATCGCCATCGCCGAGCGGCGGGGCCCGATCTTCAATGTCGCCAGCGGCGAGCTGGTCACCAACGGCGAGATCGCCGAGGTGTTCGAGGCGGCGGGCTGGCGGGTCACGTTCACCGGCGACGGGCGACCGCCGCCGCCGCCCAACGCCAAGGTCACGCGGCTCGCCAATCTTGGCGTGACGCCCCGGCCGGTGAAGGATGTGGTCCGCAGCTATCTGGAAGGACTGAAGGCTTGAAGCTCGTCGATCATACCCGCGAGAGCCTGATCGCCTATACGACGGCGCAATGCGTCAGCGTCGTCCCGGACGGGCGCGAGGCGGTGTTCCGCGCTGCGATCGACGCGCACCTGGACGAGGCCCTGGAGCGGCTGCACCGCTGCATCAACGCCTGCGCGCCGTGGCGGCCTGACGAGTTCAACATCCTGCAGTCGTCGCAGCACTGCATCTATCTGTATTTCCTGAGCAACACGATCTGGAAGCGATCCGGAGACACCGCCGCGCCGACCCGGCTCTTCCTGATGAACAAGGCCTTCAACGGCATCGACCTGTTCTATGAGATCGCCATGCCGGAGGTCTTCTACATCGGCCACAGCGTCGGCATCGTGCTGGCCAAGGCGACCTACGGAAACCACCTGGTGCTCTATCAGAACGCCACGGTCGGCCGGCATAAGGCCGACATCCCGGTGCTGGGCGAGCGGGTGATCCTCTATCCCGGCAGCGCCGTCGTCGGCCGCGCGGTCATTGAGGACGGCGCGGTGCTGAGCCAGGGGACGCGGGCGATCAACCAGCGCGTGCCCGGCGGCCAGATGGCGTTCGCCGACTCGGGCGGCAAGCTCGCCTTCCGGCCGACCCCGGACGACCTGATCCGGGAATATTTCAGGCTCTAGGACGGGCGCACCGCGCCGGCGATCATGTCGTAGAAGTCGCGGGCGAACTGCTCGGTCTGGCCGAGCGGACCGGCCTTGATCATGTCGCGCAGGCCGTGCCGCAGCGCCAGGCGGCGGTCGGTGTCGGCAGCCAGCGCGGTGGCGATCCGCACGTATTCTTCCTTGTCCGTGGTCGCCATGTCGCCGACGCCGGCGTTGGTCATGATCGAGGCGCTGAGCCGCTCGAAGAAGGCCTCGCCGATCAGGCTGACCACCGGAACCCCCATCCACAGGGCCTCCGTCGTGGTGGTGCCGCCGGTCAGCGGGAAGGTGTCGAGGGTGATGTCGACCTCGTTGTATTGCGGCATGTGGACGCCGCGGACGGTGTTGAAGACGATGCGGTCCGCGGAGACCCCGCCGGCTGCGAAGTGCGCCTGCACATTGCGCCGGAAGCTCTCGGAACCGCCCTCGGGCCGAATGAACATGAACCGCGAGTTGGGTGTGGCCTGCAGCACCTGGGCCCAGACCCGGAACATCTCGGCGTTGTACTTGTGCGGGTTGTTGGCGGTGCCGAAGGTGATCACCCCGTTGCGGTCCTGCGGCAGGCCAGGCGTGATCACATGGCTCTCGGAGAAGACCATGCGGCCGAGCGCGATCCAGCTCTTGGGCATCATCAGCGGCTTTTCGATCAGCAGCTCGCGCTGCGGCGGCGCGGTGTAGGGGTCGCAGATCAGGTAGTCGATCGTCGACAGGCCCGCGGAGTGCGGATAGCCGAGCCAGCTCGCCTGCACCGGCGCCGCGCGATAGGCCATCACGTCCAGGCGGTTCATGTGGGTCGAGCCGCCCAGCTCGATGAGGACGTCGATCTGGTCGTCGGCGATCAGCTGGGCGGCGTCGCGCGAGCCCATGTCGGGGTTCCAGCGGTAGGCGGTCACCTGCTGGGTGATGAACTCTTGGATGGGGTCCAG
The DNA here is from genome assembly GCA_050729355.1 of Phenylobacterium sp. Lineage (GTDB taxonomy): Bacteria > Pseudomonadota > Alphaproteobacteria > Caulobacterales > Caulobacteraceae > Phenylobacterium. Next base: position 3,808 of record JBOHKZ010000323.1, read on the forward strand.
GGCGCCTTGGTAGAACGAGTAGCAGTAGACGTCGAAGCGTTCGCGATCGATGTGCTCGAAGAGCGGCAGGGCGAAATAGCCCACCGGGTGGCGGCGAAGGTCGGACGACAGGATGCCCAGCCGGATACGGCCGTCGACCGGGCGCAGCGGCGGCCGCTTGATTGGCTGCGCGGCGGCCCGAGCCTCCTCGACGCGCCCCCAGATCCGATGGTCCTCCAGGAGTTCCAGCCGATCTTCATGGGTGCGGACCTGGCCGAGCACCTTCAGGAAGGCGGTGTGCTTGTTGGCGCCGCCCCAGGCGCGGCCGAGCTCCTTGAGGGTGCCGAGTTTTTCGAATTCATCGAAGGCGCAGACCCGCACCAGCACCTCGAAGGCGATCTTCAGGTGGGCCGGCGAGAATTGGCCAAGACCCTGCGCCACGGCCGCCTTGGCGAGCTGGTAGGCCTCTTCGATGTTTTCGCCCTCGTCGCCGGTCCGCGTCCGCTCGAGGCTCTCGATGAGGGCCAGCTTGGCGTCGAGGTTCAGGGGGTCGAGCTCGACGGCCTTTCGCAGATGGACGTTGCCGCGCACGCGGTCGTATTCGGCGACCACGGAGCCTAGCTGGTAGTGCAGCCAGGCGGCGTCCGGATAGGTGGCGAGCAAGGTCTGCATGTAGGCCTCGGCCCGCCGCAGCTGGCCTGAACGGCGAATGACCGCGACTTTGGCCTCCATGAGCCGCGGGGCCGTGGGGTTGGCCGCCAGCGCCTTGTCCGCCAGCTCCTCGGCTTCGACGCTACGCAGCTCCTCGTTGAATACGCCGATCAGATCGAGCCAGCCGTCGACGAAGTCCTTCTTGAGCGCCACGGCCTGGCGAACGCGCATCAGCCCCGGCTCGCGCTTTCCCAGGCCCAACAGGGCGCGGCCGAGCTGGCGCTGATATTCCGGATTGCGGGCGTCATGGCGGGCGAGCTTGGTGAAGACCTGCTCGGCCCGGGCGAAATCGCGCATGTCCAGCAGGACGTTGCCGCGGTTCATCTGGCCGCCGGCGCTGTTGGGATTGATCTTGGTGGCGTTGTCGAGGGCTTGCAGCGCTTCCGGCAGGCGCTTCAGGCGCCGGCGGATGACGCCCAGGATGTTCCAGAGTTCGAAGTCGCGCGGGTAGCGCTCGACGCCGGCCTGGCCCCAGCGATCGCCCTCGGCATAGCGCCCTGTCTGGTAGAGCTGGACGAGCAGCGCGCGATAGACCGCTACAGCCTGGGCCGGATCCGCCTCGATCGCCGCGATCAGGTTCTCGATGGCGTCGGCCGCGCGGCCCGAGTTAAGCGCCGCCTGCGCCGCGGCCAACCGTTCGTTCATGCTCTCATCCGCAACCGTCGCCAACCGGGGCGACGAACCGGAGGAGCCTTAAGGCGCTCGGGCGGGCGTGGCTAGTATGGCGGTCCTAGGCATCGCTGCTGAAGCGCCATTTGAGCGCCAGGACCGCGCCGGACATCGCCAGGCAGACGACGTTGGAGGCGATCACCGGCCAGCTGCCGATCAGGACCCCGTAGGACGTCCAGAGGCTGAAGCCTGTCACGGTCACGAGGTACATTCGCAGGGACACCGAGGAGGCGTCCCGCTCCTTCCAGATCTTCACGATCTGGGGACAGAAGCTGGTCATCGAGCAGAGCGCGGCGCTAGTCCCGACGATGTCCGCGGCGGCCAGGGACACTCAGGCCGGGTCCAGCGGGGTCCGGACGGTCGCGTGGACGCCCGGTGCGCGATGCACGATCTCCAGGCCGGAGCGAAGCTGCCGGCACAGCAGGTTCACGATCATCAGGCCAAACGCTTGCTGCGAGTCGTCCATGCCGCAGCCGTTGTCGCAGACGCTCAGGATGCACTCGCCATCCGACTTGGCGAGGGTGACGGCGATCACGCCCCCCTGGCCCGGAAAGGCGTGCTTCAGGGCGTTGCCCAGCAATTCGTTCAGCACCAGAGCGAACGGCGCGGCCATGGACGCGGGGATGGTCAGCGGTGCGAGGTCGAGGTTAATCCGAACGTCGTCGCGGCCGGCGGCGAGGGCCAGATCGCCCGCCATGTCCCGGATGAAGGCGTCGACGTCGAACTTCTGGGTATCTTCGCCCTGGAACAGACGCCGGTGCACGGTGGCGACCGCACTCACCCGCTCCAGCATGGTCTTCAACGCCTGTTTGGCGACCTCGTCCTCCATCCGGCGGCTCTGCAGCAACATCAGGGAGGAGATGAGCTGGAGGTTGTTCTTCACCCGATGGTCGACCTCGCGCAGCAGTTCGTCCTTGCGCGCCAGCGCGGCCTCCAATTCAAGGATGCGCACGTCCTGATGGGTTTCCATACGTCCGTCGCACCCCGGTTTCCCTGCGTGAAAACGGTCATGGCCAAGGTCAGGTTCCACCGCAACGTGTACCTGTCACGGGCGCGTCACATCCGTACGGATGCTAGTGTCTCGCGTAACGGAGAATCGCACGTGTCGTTTCCGCAGCCTTCGGCCGGCGCCCCTCGTCCGTCCTGGACGATCTCAGCGCTTGTCGGCGGCCTGGCGCGACTGTTCTCCGGGCGGCGCGCCCACGCCGCCGGCGAGGCCCCGAGCAGCCGCAGCGCGGGCGCGATTTCGCCGGACTATGCGCGGCTGGTGAATACCCTGCCTGACCCGATCCTGGTGGTCACCGGGACCGACCCGGAGGACGTCACCGGCCGGCGCTACATCTTCGCCAATCCCGCCGCGCGCGAGCTCCTGCGGATGGATCACGAGCACGGACTGCTGGTCTCCGCGATCCGCGATCCGCAGGTGCTGGAGACCGTCGACGAGGCGCTGTTCGGCGGCATCCCGGCCGAATGCGTCTACGAGATCGCCGGCGCACAGGCCAAGGTCCTGCGCGTGCAGGCCCGCCCGCTGGCCGAGGCGTCCGACGGCGAGCGGATGGCGGTGCTGTCGTTCCGCGACGAGACGGAGCTGCGCCGGGTGGAGCGCACGCGCGTCGACTTCCTGGCCAACGCCAGCCACGAGTTGCGCACCCCGCTCGCCTCGCTGTCGGGGTTCATCGAAACCCTGCGCGGCCATGCGCGCGAGGATGAGGGCGCCAGAGAGCGCTTCCTCGGCATCATGCAGGCGCAGGCCGAGCGGATGAGCCGGCTGATCGACGACCTGATGTCGCTGAGCCGGATCGAACTCAACGAGCATGTGGCGCCCGACAACGAAGTCGATCTGGCGCTGGCCGTGATGGACGTCGTGGACGCCGCGACCCTTATGGCCAAGGCGCGCGGCGTGACCCTTGAGCCGCATCTCGTGCCGAAGGGCGCGGCCTGCATCGTCGGCGACCGTGACCAGATCGTGCAGGTGGTCCAGAACCTGGTCGACAACGCCCTGAAGTACTCGCCGGCCGGGTCCGCCATCCACATCACGCTGGAAGCCGGCCTGACCGCGGCGCAGGCGGCCGCGGGCCGGCGAACCGACGTGGCGAGGCTGTCGCTGCTGACCCCCGACCATACGGCGGAGACCTATGCGGTCCTGCGGGTAAGCGACGAGGGCGCGGGCATGGCGCGCCAGCACCTGCCGCGCCTGACCGAGCGATTCTATCGGATCGAAGGCCAGAAGAGCGGCGAGCGCGAGGGCACGGGGCTTGGTCTCGCCATCGTGAAGCATATCGCCAATCGCCATCGCGGCGGCTTGGTCGTCGAAAGCGCCGAGGGTCGAGGGGCCACCTTCACGGCTTATTTCCCCATGCGGGCCGGGGCCGGGGAGGCTGCTGTCGCGAAAGTGTCATGAGACCGTTGCATAGGGGCAGCATCCGGCGGGCAGGGTCAGTTGGCGCTGCCGGGCGCACTACACCTCGGCCCCGTCGTTTCGAGACCGTCAAATGCTCACCTGGGTCGCGCTCGCCGCGCTCGTGCTCTTCTCGGCAGGGACCTTCGTCCTAGGCCGCCGGCGGCTGACGCAAGGGGTCACCGCCCACTCGCGTCCCGGCTATCATGGCGCCTATGTGATGCTGTGGACGGCGATCCCGGCCGCCTTGGTCCTCTTCCTGCATCTCGGTTTCGCGGGCCGGCTCGAGGCCGCCATGCTGCGCGCCGACGCCCCGGCGGCGGTGCAGGCTATGAGCAACCAGGAGCGCAACGTCTTCTACGACGACGCCCGGGCCCTGGCGCACGGTCACCAGCGGAGCGAGACCATCTACGCCCCGCCGGCCGATCAGGCGCTGAAGGACAAGGCGACCCAGGCCAAGCGGCTGGAGCTCGCGCTCACCTACGGCGCCCTGGCGCTCGCCGCGGTGCTCTCCATCGGCGGGTTCTTCATCTCCTACCGCCGACTGGTTCCGGATTTCCGCGCCCGCAACCGGGTGGAGGGCTGGACGGCGGCGCTGTTCATCGCCTGCTCGGTGGTGGCGGTGCTGACGACCGCGGGGATCGTCGCCTCGCTGGCCTATGAGAGCTGGCGCTTCTTCCAGGCGGTGCCGCCGCTGGACTTCCTGTTCGGGACCGAGTGGGACCCACAGATCGCCATGCGCGCCGACCAGATCGCCTCCAAGGGCGCGTTCGGCGCGGTGCCGCTGTTCGCAGGCACCTTCCTGGTGATGATCATCGCCATGGCCGTGGCCGCCCCCATCGGGCTCTTCTCGGCGATCTACCTTTCCGAATACGCCAGCGGCTGGACGCGCGCGGTGGTCAAGCCGCTGCTGGAGATCCTCGCGGGCGTGCCGACGGTGGTCTACGGCTTCTTCGCCGCCCTGACCGTGGGACCGCTGTTCCGCGCCGGGTTCAACGCCCTGGGCGCCAAGCTGATGGGCGGTCCGCTGGACGGGCTGGGGATCTACCTGAGCCACGTACAGAACCAGATGGCTCTGGTGGCCGGCGTGGTGATGGGGATCATGCTGATCCCCTTCGTCTCCTCGCTTTCCGACGACATCCTGAATGCGGTGCCTCAGTCGCTGCGCGACGGCAGCCTGGCGATGGGCGCGACCAAGTCGGAGACGGTGAAGCGGGTCGTGCTGCCCGCGGCCCTGCCCGGCATCATGGCCGCGCTTCTGCTGGCGGTCTCGCGCGCCGTCGGCGAGACGATGATCGTCACCATGGCGGCCGGCCTGCAGGCCAAGACCACGTTCAACCCGCTCGACACCGTCACCACGGTCACGGTCCAGATCGTGACCCTGCTGACAGGCGACCAGGAATTCGACAGCCCCAAGACGCTGTCGGCCTTCGGCCTGGGCCTGACGCTGTTCGCCGTCACGCTCATGCTCAACATCGTCGCGCTGCGGATCGTCCGGAAATACCGGGAACAGTATGACTGACCAGGTCCTCACCCCCGCCGGCCGAAAACCCGCGGCCCTTCGCGACGCGGTCCAGACGCGGCTGAAGGCGCGGCACGCCCAGGAAAAGCGCTTCGTCCTCTACGGTCGGCTGGCGATCCTGGTCGCGCTGAGCTTCCTCGCGCTCCTGCTGGGCCGGATCGTGCTGCAGGGCTACACGACCTTCATCGACTACCAGATGAGCGTCCCGGTCTATGTCGACCCGGCCAAGGTCGACAAAGCCGACATCGCCGGCGCCAATTACGACATGCTGGTGGCCCAGGCGGTGCTGGCCAAGCTGGGCGAGAAGGACGACGACCTCGGCGAGACGTCCGGCAAGGTGATGGAGCTGGTCTCCAACGACCTGGGCTTCCAGCTCCTGAAGCAGGTGCGCGCCGATCCGTCGGTGATCGGCAAGACGGTCACCCTGAAGGGGCCTGTCCGCGCCGACGCCAGCCTCTACTACAAGGGCGAGATGAAGCGGGCGACGACCGAGGCCGATCGCAAGCTCGACGACCGGCAGCTCGGTTGGCTCGACAAGATGCGCAAGCTCGGGATGGTCTCCTCAGGCTTCAACGTCGGCTTCCTCACCCGGTCGGACTCCACCGAGCCCGAGCAAGCCGGCGTGCTGGGCGCGGTGGTCGGTTCGCTGCTGATGCTGCTGGTGACGGCGGGCCTGGCCGTGCCGATCGGGGTGCTGGCCGCGGCCTACCTCGAAGAATTCGCGCCCAAGAACTGGCTCACCGGCTTTGTCGAAGTGAACATCAACAACCTCGCCGCGGTCCCCTCGATCGTCTACGGCCTGCTGGGCCTGGCGGTGTTCATCAACTGGCTGGCGGTGCCCAGGTCCTCGCCGCTGGTCGGCGGACTGGTGCTGGCGCTGATGGCGCTGCCCACCGTGATCATCGCCACGCGCTCGGCGCTGCGGGCCGTCCCGCCGTCGATCCGCGAAGCGGCGCTGGGCGTGGGCGCGTCCAAGACCCAGACGGTCTTCCACCACGTGCTGCCACTGGCCATGCCCGGCGTGATGACCGGCGCGATCCTCAGCCTGGCCCACGCGCTGGGCGAGACCGCGCCGCTCCTGATGATCGGCATGGTCTCCTTCGTGCCGGGCGTTCCCGCCGGCCTGACCTCGGCCGCGACCGTCCTGCCGGTGCAGGTGTTCATCTGGGAGAACGCTTCGGAGCGCGCCTTCCATGAGCGCACGGCCGCCGCCATCATGGTCCTCCTCGTCTTCATGATCCTCATGAACCTCGCCGCCATCCTGCTGCGGCGCCGGTTCGAGCGCCGCTGGTGAAACGCATGAACCTCAGCCCCCAGATCACGATCGACCGCGAGCTCGGTCCGGACACCGATGGCCCGGTGAAGCTCAGCGCCCAGGGCGTCAACGTCTTCTACGGCGAGAAGCAGGCCCTGTTCGATGTGTCGCTCGACATGTCCGAGAAGGCGGTGACCGCGCTGATCGGCCCGTCGGGCTGCGGCAAGTCGACGTTCCTGCGCTGCATCAACCGGATGAACGACACCATCGCCGGCTGCAAAGTCCAGGGCCGCATCGAGCTGGACGGCGAGGACGTCAACGACCGGGGCCTCGACCCCGTGCTGCTGCGGGCCCGGGTCGGCATGGTGTTCCAGAAGCCGAACCCGTTCCCCACGAGCATCTTCGAGAACGTCGCCTACGGTCCCCGCATCCACGGGGTGGCCAAGGACAAGGCCGAGC
>JBOHKZ010000324.1:0-3081 GCA_050729355.1 Phenylobacterium sp.
CCCTTCCCTTGATCGGGCGCGCCGGCCGCCAGCCTTTCGGATACGACAAGGGCCGCGCTACGGAGCGCGGCCCTTGGCCTCTGAAAGCCGTCCTCGCAAAACGGCGGGGAAATCGCATCCGTTGGGGACGCCGATGCCCCGCCGCCCGGGGAGCGTGGGCGGGCTTCGGAGCCCTATTTCTTGAGCACGTCCCGCGCGGCGTCCTTCAGCGCGCCGACACCCTTCTGGACCTTGCCCTCAACCCGTTCGGCGGCGCCCTCGGCGGCCAGCCTGTCGTTGCCCGTCGCCTTGCCGACAGCTTCCTTGGTGGAGCCGGCGATGTCCTTGGCGGCGCCCTTGGCTTCGTCCTTGTGCATTGGAATCTCCTCACGCGTCTCAGGCCAGCTTGGCCTCGGTGGCCAACACTACGCAGAAGGACGGCGGAGGTTCCGGGCCTGCTACGCCGCGAGGCGGGCCGTGCGTTCCAGAAGAGCGTCGAAGGCGGCGTGGGCCGATCGGCGGGCGTCGGCGTCGCCCATCATACGGCGCGCATCGGAGTGGCCGAGGATGAAGCTCTTCATCTGGAAGTAGGCGGCCTGGGCTTCCGGCTCGCTCAGCGGCGGGTCGCGCAGCGCGCGGAACTCGCGCACCACGGTCTTGCGCCAACCCTGCAGGCGCGTCTGGAAGAAATCGCGAAGCTCGCCCGGCTGGTCGTCGAGTTCGACGCTGAAGGCGGTGATCGGGCAGCCGCACTTTGGCCACTCGTGCTCGGCCCAGTCGAGCCAGCGGTCGAAGATCAGTTCGAGCCTGGCGCGCCCGTGGCCGACTTCCTCGGCCGGGCCCCATACGAACGCCGCGAAGTGGTCCATCACCTGCTCGACGACGGCCCGCTGCATCGCGTCCTTCGACACGAAGTGCTTGAAGAGGCCGCTCTTGGAGATGCCGACGGCCTCCGCGAGATCGCCAAGGCTCACGCCGGTGAGGCCCTTGAGCGCCGCCTGACGCGCCGCCTCATCGATAACGCGCAGACGTGTGGCCTCGCCCTTACGCATGCATTCGCCAAGCCTCCCTGCTTGACAAAAAGTGACCGATCGTGCTCTTTTAGGTCTTAGCGACCGGTCGTGCTCTTTTCTAGTCCAAGGATCACGATAATGCAAAATTTCAGGATGATGGCGATCGCCGCGGCAGCGGTATTCGTCTCGGGGGCGGCTTTTGCGTCGCCATCAGCTTTCAGCGGCCAGGCCACCCTTGCGCAGGCGGCCAGCGCGCCGGTCGACGCCACCGTTTCGGGCGTCGCCTGGCATTGTGAAGCCGACAAGTGCGTCGGCTCGGCGGAGCGTTACTCCACGCTCGACAATCCGGTGAAGGAATGCCGCAAGGTGGCCGAGGCCGTGGGTCCGCTCACCGCCTACTCCAGCCGTGGACGTACGCTTTCCAAGGGCAGTCTCGCGGCCTGCAACGCCAACGCGCAGGCCAAGGGCGGCCCGTCCGAGACCGCCCAGAAGTAGTCGCGCGCCATTCCCTCCCCTGAGGGGAGGGTGACGAGGCGAAGCCTCGCCGGGTGGGGAAGTGTCGGCCAACGTGCTGAACCAGCACTTGATCGCGAGTTCCCCACCCTGGCCGCTGCGCGGCCTGTCCCTCCCCACAGGGGAGGGCAAGAGCGGCCGGACGTTGCACTGCAACCGTCCCACCGCTATCTGCACGCTCGAATTCCCAACTTTTGAAGCGAACGGTGCGGACGCCCCATGGCGCAGCAATACATTTATCAGATGCAGGGCCTGACCAAGGCCTTCCCCGGCGCCCCGAAGAAGACCTTCTCGGACATCTGGCTGTCGTTCTATCCGGACGCCAAGATCGGCGTGGTCGGCGTCAACGGCTCCGGCAAGTCGACGCTGCTGAAGATCATGGCCGGCATCGACAAGGAGTTCCAAGGCGAAGCCTTCGCGGCCGAGGGCGTGAAGCGCGGCTACCTGGAACAGGAGCCGCAGCTCGACGACAAGCTCGACGTCTGGGGCAACGTCATCGCCTGGTGCGAGGAGAAGCGGCTCTTCGACGAATACAACGCCATCGCCGCCAAGCTTGGCGAGGACTACACCGACGAGCTGATGGAAGAGATGACCGCGCTCCAGGAGAAACTGGACGCGGGCGACCTCTGGGACATCGACAGCCGCATCGAGATGGCGATGGACGCCCTGCGCTGCCCGCCCAACGACTGGCCGGTGGACAAGCTGTCCGGTGGTGAACGCCGCCGCGTGGCGCTGGCCCGCCTGCTGCTCTCCAAGCCCGACATGATGCTGCTGGACGAGCCCACCAACCACCTGGACGCCGAGAGCGTCGCGTGGCTGCAGCACCACCTGGAAAGCTTCACCGGCTGCATCATCCTGGTCACCCACGACCGCTACTTCCTGGATCAGGTGACCAAGTGGACGCTCGAGCTCGACCGCGGGAAGGGCCTGCCCCACGAGGGCAACTACTCGTCCTGGCTTGAGCAGAAGACCAAGCGGATCGCGCAGGAAGAGCGTGAGGAAGCCGGCAAGAAACGCGCGATCGACCGCGAACTCGCCTGGGTCCGCTCCTCGCCCAGCGCGCGGCGTTCGAAGTCCAAGGCGCGCCTGGCGGCCTTCGAAGAGCTGCAGAATGCGTCCGACAACGCCAAACAGACCTTCGCCCAGATCCAGATCCCGCCCGGCCCGCGCCTGGGCCAGATGGTCATCGAGGTGAACGGGCTGGAGAAGGAATACGGCGACAAGCTGCTGTTCAAGGACCTCAGCTTCAAGCTGCCGCCGGGCGGCATCGTCGGCGTGATCGGGCCGAACGGCGCGGGCAAGTCGACCCTCTTCAAGATCATCACCGGCCAGGAGACCCCGGACGCCGGCGACGTGCGCCTGGGCGAGACCGTGAAGCTGGCCTACGTCGACCAGAGCCGCGACACCCTCGACCCCAACAAGAACGTCTGGGAAGAGATTTCCGGCGGCAACGACATCATGAAGGTCGGCGGCAAGGAAATCCCCAGCCGCGCCTATGTCGGCACCTTCAACTTCAAGGGCGCCGACCAGCAGAAGAAGGTCGGCCTGCTGTCGGGCGGTGAGCGCAACCGCGTCC
>JBOHKZ010000325.1:0-31730 GCA_050729355.1 Phenylobacterium sp.
CTGCACGGCCTCGCGTAGGGCCCGCAGCTCCGGCGGCGCCTCGAACCGCTCGAGGAGGGCTGCGGCGCGTGGGTCGTCGTCGGGATAGAGCATGTGGCCGAAGCCCGGCAGGGCGCGGTCCTCCACCAGCCGGTTGGCGATCGCCGCGCGCGGGCCGAGCTGGGCGGCTTCGGCGGCGAAGGTGCGCACTGCCGCCGTCGCGCCGCCGTGGCGCGGGCCGGAGAGGGTCGCCAGGCCCGCCAGAGCGCTCGCCGACAGGGACGCTCAGGTCGAGGCCGCCACCCGCGCGGCGAAGGCCGAGGCGTTCAGTTCGTGGTCGGCCACCAGCACCAGGATGCGGCGGATCAGGTCCGCGCCGGGCCCGCCGGGTCCGAGCCCCCAGGCCAGCGCCAGGCGGTTGTGGATCGGCCCGCCGCCGACGTCGCCGGCCACCGCGTCGGTCAGCACGTCAAGCAGGGTCGCGGCCTCGACGGCCAGCGCCAGGGGCTGACGACCGCGGGCCGGCGGGTCAGTCCCCGCCCGGAGCGCCAGCGCGAGATAGGCCCGCGTGCGCATGTCGGGATGTTCCGGCGGCTTGGGCCGCTCGGTGCGTTTCAGCGCCGCGCCGTGGCCGCCGCGCAGCAGGCGGGCGACCGACTCCAGCGTCTCGGTCTCGGCCAGGCGGATGGCGTCGCGCCCCCGGTAGAAGAGCCGTCCGCCGGCCACGGTGGTGATCTCGGACGCCAGCACCGGTTCGCCCCAGGCGATGGCGCCGGTCGCCACGTCGGAGACCTTGCGGCTGCGCGCCTTGCGCTGCGCCAGCGCGGCGATGTCGGCGGAACGATAGAGGCTGCGGCGCGGATCGCCGGGATCGGGCCGCACCTGCACGCGGCCCCGGCTGACGTAGGCGTAGAGCGTCTGCGGCCGCACGCCCAGCCGGTCACGGGCTTCCTCGGCGGCGATCCAGTCTGCGGTGGGCATATATTGATTACATTGATCAAGATTGACGATTGCAGTCTGCGAGCATTTCTAACGGCCAGCAAGCAGGAATTGGAGACCTCCCATGTCGGACGGTTTGGAAGACGTCGTCGCCGCGGACACCGTGCTCTCGGAAGTGGACGGCAAGGCCGGACATCTTATCATCCGCGGCCACACCCTGGATGAACTGGCCGGCCACGCGAGCTTCGAGGACCTGGTGCACCTGCTGTTCCAGGGCTTCTTCGAGGACCTGCCGGCCGACGTCGGCGCAGCGCTGGGCGCGGCGCGGGCGGAGGTGTTCACCGAGGTCTCGGCGCTGGATACCGGCCTCCTGGACCGCACGCCGATCGAGGCCATGCGGGCGCTGACCGCCCGGCTGGCGGACGGCGACGACCTGGCCATCGCCTTCCGGCTGATCGCCGCGCCGGCGGTGTTCACCGCGGCCGTGGTGCGCGCCCAGGCGGGCGAGGCGCCGATCAAGCCCGACCCCAGCCTCAGCCACGCCGCCGACATCCTGCGCATGTTGCGCGGCCGCGCGGCCAACCGCGCCGAGGTCGAGGCCCTGGACACCTATCTGGTGACCGTCAGCGACCACGGCTTCAACGCCTCGACCTTCGCGGCCAGGGTCATCGCGTCCACCCGCGCAGGCCTGACGTCGGCGGTGCTGGGCGGGATCAGCGCGCTGAAGGGCCCGCTGCACGGCGGCGCGCCGGGGCCGGTGATCGACATGCTGGACGGGATCGGCGCGCCTTCCAACGCGCGGGCCTGGATCGAGGCGGCGCTGGCCCGTGGCGACCGGCTGATGGGCTTCGGGCATCGGGTCTACAAGGTGCGCGACCCGCGCGCCGACGCGCTGAAAGGCGCCGTGCGGCGGCTGACCGCGGGCTCCAACATCATGCCCGGCCGGCTGGAGTTCGCCGAGGCCGTCGAGGCCGCCGCGCTGGCCATCCTCAAGGAGAAGAAGCCGAACCGGCCGCTGGACACCAATGTCGAGTTCTACACGGCGCTGCTGCTGGAGGCGCTGGCCTTCCCGCCCTCGGCCTTCACCTGCGTCTTCGCCATGGGCCGCGTGGCCGGCTGGCTCGCCCACGCCCGCGAGCAACTCGCCGGCGGCCGCCTGATCCGCCCGCAGTCGCACTACATCGGCCCGGTCCCGAGGAAGGCGGCGTAAGCGCTGCTTCCGCTCCCCTTTATGGGGAGGGGAGGCTAGTAAGGCGGCATGACCGCCGCCGTCCATGCCCTGAGCCCTGCCGAGAGCGCGGCCCTGACCCGGCGGGTGACGATGCTGTCGGTGGCGACGGCGGCCATCCTGGTGGCGATCAAGGCGGCGGCCTGGGCCGCGTCGGGTTCTGTGGCGCTGCTGGCCTCGATGGCGGACTCGGGCCTCGACCTGGTCGCCTCGCTGATCACCTTCTTCGCGGTGCGCTACGCCGCCGCCCCGCCCGACGCCGAGCACCGCTTCGGCCACGGCAAGGCGGAGGCCTTCGCAAGCCTGGTGCAAGGCGGGCTGGTGTTCGCCTCGGCGGCGCTGATCGGACGCGAGGCGATCGGCAACCTCCTGCATCCCAAGCCGGTCGCGGCCGAAGGCTGGGCGATGGCGGTGATGGTGGTCTCGATCGTGCTCACCGCGGGGCTGGTCACGCTGCAGGGCCGGGTGCTGAAGCAGACCACGTCGGTGGCCGTGTCCGGCGACCGGGCCCACTATTTCTCGGACCTCGCCTCGAACGCCATCGCGCTCATCGGCATCGGCGCCTCGGCCTGGCTGCACATGGCCGGCATCGATGCCGCCGCGGCCCTGGTGATCGCCGGCCTGTTGCTGTGGGGGGCGATCGGGGTCTTCCGCGAGGCCTCCAACCAGCTCATGGACCGCGAACTGCCTGACGAGGCCCGGGCGCGGATCGTGGCCCTGGTCGGCGAGGACCCGCAGATCTCCGACGTGCACCAGTTGCGCACCCGCGCCTCGGGTCCCTACGTCCATATGCAGATGCACGTGCAGCTCGATCCGCAGCTCACCCTCGACGCCGCGCACAAGGTGATCATCGCCGCGGAGAACAGGCTGCTGGAGGCCTTCCCGTCCGCCGACATCATCATCCACGCCGATCCGCGCGGCCAAGCCGAGCCGCACAGCGGCGCTTTCGCGGAAATGCGTGTCAAAAAGGCGTAGTAAACGGCGCCTTAACGGGTGCCGCGCTCTGTGGGACCAACGATTCGTCCACCCTTCGCGTTAGCCGGACATGAGCGTCGAGCGCACTCTCCATCACTTCCCGCTGGATCCCGCCTCCCGCCAGGTGCGCCTCGTGCTGGGCGAAAAACGGCTGGCGTTCGGCGAGGTGCAGGTCCGCTACTGGGAACGGCCGAAGTCGCTGACGGCGCTGAACCCGTCGGGCGTGCTGCCGGTGCTGGTTGAGACCGGCGACGGCGGCGAGCTGGTGCTGTGCGAGACCCGCGCGATCCTCGATCACCTGGAGGAAGCCGCGCCGGAACCGGGCCTGCTGGGCCGCGACGCCGCCGAACGCGCCGAGACGCGGCGACTGCTGCAGTGGTTCGAGCGCAAGTTCGAGTTCGAGGCCAGCAGCTACCTGCTGCACGAGAAGATGGAGAAGCGGCTGCTGGGCCTGGGCGCGCCGGAGCTCGCCAACCTGCGCCAGGGCCGCGACGGGCTGCGCAATCACCTGTTCTACATCGAAAAGCTCCTGCAGGAGCGCGAGTGGCTGGCCGGACGCCGCCTCTCGCTGGCGGATTTCGGGGCGGCGGCGCACCTCTCGGTGATCGACTATCTGGGCGATGTGCCCTGGGGCGACTTCCCCGCGGTGAAGACCTGGTACATGAAGCTGAAATCCCGGCCGTGTTTCCGGCCGCTGCTCACGGACCGCTGGCCCGGCCTCTCGCCCGCCAAGCATTATGACGATCTCGACTTCTGACCGCGAAGACCTGATCCGCGCCGAGGCGTTGAGCCTCGGCTTCGACCTCTGCCGCTTCACCCCGATCAAGGACGCCTGGCCCGCCACGGCGCATCTGGCTGAGTTCGTCGCCGCCGGCCGGCATGGCGAGATGGGCTGGATCGCCGAGACCGCCGAGCGCCGGGCGCATCCGCGGGCCATGTGGGACGGCGCGCGCTCCGCCATCGTGCTGGGGATGAACTATGGGCCGGACCGCGATCCGCTGGCCGTGCTCGCCGAGCCTACCCGCGCGGCCATCAGCGTCTACGCCCAGGGCGACGACTATCACGAGTTGATCAAGGGCAAGCTGAAGGCGCTGGGCCGCTGGATGCAGGCGAGGTTCGGCGGCGAGCTGAAGGTGTTCGTGGACACTGCGCCCTTGCTGGAGAAACCGCTGGCCGAGCAGGCCGGGCTGGGCTGGCAGGGCAAGCACACCAACCTGGTCTCCAAGGAATTCGGCTCGTGGCTGTTCCTGGGGTCGATCCTGACGACCCTGGAGCTGGCGCCCGATCCGCTGGAGACGACCACCTGCGGCACCTGCCACGCCTGCCTCGACATCTGCCCGACCAAGGCGTTCCCGGCGCCCTATCAGCTCGATGCGCGGCGCTGCATCTCCTACCTGACCATCGAGCTGAAGGGGCCGATACCGCACGAGTTCCGCGAGGCGCTGGGCAACCGCATCTACGGCTGCGACGACTGCCTGGCGGTCTGCCCGTGGAACAAGTTCGCCCAGGTCTCGGCCGAGCAGAAGCTGCACGCCCGCGAGGCGCTGAAGGCCCCATCCCTGGCCGAACTTTCGCGCCTGGACGACGCGGCCTTCCGGGCGCTGTTCTCGAAGAGCCCGGTCAAGCGCATCGGCCGCGAGCGGTTCATCCGCAACGTGCTCTACGCGATCGGCAATTCCGGGGATGCGGGGCTGGCCGCGGAGGCCGAGCGCCTGCTGGACGACCCGTCGCCGCTAGTGCGCGGGGCGGCGGTCTGGGCGCTGGGGCGGCTGCTGGATGCGACGGCGTTTGAGGGGCTGCGGGCTAGGCGGGAAGAGAGCGATCCGGCGGTGCAGGAGGAATGGGCTCCCCAAAACTCGTCATCCTCCGGGCAGCCAATGGCTGATCCGGGGGACCCAAGCGGCCTCATTCCAGCTTGAACCTCAGCTTGGGTCCCCCGGATCGCCTCTTCGGGCGACCGGAGGATGACGACTGTTTGGCTAGAACTCGACCTTCCCGAGGTCCTTCAGCCGCGGCAGGATGCCGTCCTTGTCGGAGAGCACCGGGTCGCCGTCGAGGGGCCACTCGATGCCGAGGTCCGGATCGTTCCAGATCAAACCACCTTCGAGCTGCGGGGCGTAGTCGCCGTCCACCTTGTAGAAGAGCTCGGTGTCGTCGGCCGTGGTGACGTAGCCGTGGGCGAAGCCGCGCGGCACCCAGAGCTGTTCGCCGACCTCGGCGGTCAGCGTCGCGCCGACCCACTGGCCGTAGGTCGCCGAGCCCGGCCGGATGTCGACCGCTACGTCGAAGATCGAGCCCTTCAGCACCCGCACCAGCTTCCCCTGGGCGTGCGGCGCCTTCTGGAAATGCAGGCCGCGGAGGGTGCCCTTCCTGGCGTTGAACGCCTGGTTGTCCTGCACGAATCGGGTGTCGACGCCGGCGGCGGCCAGCGACTTCTGGCTCCAGGTCTCGGCGAACCAGCCCCGCGCATCGCCATGACGCTTGGGCGTGATAAGCAGGACCTCGGCGATGGCCAGCGGCGTGATCGTGGTCATGGGGACTCATCGGTCAAAGGAGCAGACTTCCGGATGGCGCGTGGCGCAGCGAAAGACAACCCTTCTCGCTCGAAGAACCCGTCCGCGCCAAAGATCAGCGTCGTGGTGGTGGTCTACGAAAGCGGACCGACTCTCGCCGAATGCCTGACGGCGGTGCGCGCCCAGACCTTCGGCGACTATGAGCTGATCCTCGTGGACAACGCCTCAAGCGACCGCGTCGCGCAGGCCGCGGCCGAGGCGGACCCCGAGATCGTGCTGCTCGAGAACGCTGAAAACCTCGGATTCGCCGCGGCGGTGAACCAGGCGGCGGCGCGGGCGCGGGGCGAGTGGCTGGTGCTGCTCAATCCCGACGCCTATCCGCAGGCCGACTGGCTGGCGCGGCTGATTGCCGCCGCGGACGCCAACCCGACGGTCAGGTCTTTCACCTCGCGCCAGCTGATGGCGGCCGATCCCACCCGGCTGGACGGCCTGGGCGACGTCATGTCGATCGCCGGCTATCCGTTCCGCGGCGGCTACACCCATCCGAACCCCGGCAAGCTGAACCCGGGCTGGGTGTTCTCGGCCTGCGGCGGGGCGATGATGATCAACCGGGCGCTGTTCCTGCGGCTGGGCGGCTTCGACGAGCGGCTGTTCTGCTACTGCGAGGACGTCGACCTGGGATACCGGTTGCGGCTGATCGGCGAGCCGACGCTGCTCGTGCCGGACGCCGTGGTCCGCCATGTCGGGTCGGCGTCCACGGGCGGGCGGCGCAGCGCCTTCGCAGCCTTCCATGGCACCCGCAACCGCCTGTGGGTCTTCGTGAAGGACACCCCGCCGCTGCTCTTCTGGCTGACCCTGCCGCTGCACATCGCGGCGACGCTGACGCTATTCGC
This sequence comes from Phenylobacterium sp., assembly GCA_050729355.1. GTDB lineage: Bacteria > Pseudomonadota > Alphaproteobacteria > Caulobacterales > Caulobacteraceae > Phenylobacterium. The sequence goes on from JBOHKZ010000325.1 coordinate 6,528, forward strand.
CCGCCACGCCATGCGCGGCGAGATCGCGGCGCCGGCCCGCGGGCTGCTGGCCGGGGTGCGCAACATCGGCGTGGCTCTGGAGGCGCGGCGCGAGGTTCAGCCGACGCGGCGGGCGAGCTCCTGGGAGATCGCCAGGGCCATGACCTGGAACCCGCTTGACCTCCTGCTGCGCCGCGCCTTCATCCAGGCGAAGCGGCCCACTCCACCAGGCGGCGCATGAAGTCGCGGCCGCGCTGCATCTGAGCCACCTCGACGTATTCGTTGGGCTGGTGGGCCTGTTCGATCGAGCCCGGCCCGCAGAGCACCGTCGAGAACCCCGCCTGCTGGAACTGGCCCGCCTCGGTGGCGAAGGCCACGGCGCGCGGCGGGCCGTTGTCGCCGGCCAGACGCCGCGCGAAGGACTCGGCCATCCCGTCGGGCTCGGGCGCGAAGGAAGGCGTGCTGGAGTGCTGCACGACGCGGACGCCGGCCTCGGGCGCGCGGGACTTGAGCGCCACATCCAGCGCGGCGGCCTCCGCGAAGAAGGGCGCGAGGATCGCCTGCGGATCGAGGCTCGGCGGACAACGCAGGTCGAAGAGGAAGCTGCACTCGCGCGCGATGATGTTGCCGGCCGTCCCGCCGTTCACCAGGCCGATGGTCAGGGTCGCGCCCTTGGGCGTGAAGGGCGAGGCGGGATCGGCGTCACGCTCCAGCCGGGCCGAGAGCTCGGTCAGAGAGGCCATCAGCTTCACCGCCTCCATGATCGCCGAGACGCCGAGCTGGGTCTGGCTGGAGTGGGCCTCGCGCCCGGTGACAGTGACCCGGTAGTAGGTGATCCCCTTGTGGCCGTTCACCGCCACCATGTCGGTGGGCTCGCCGACCACCACGAAGGCCGGCGTCGGCAACTCCTTGCGGATCACTGCGATCATCGAGGGCGCGCCCAGGCAGCCGATCTCCTCGTCGTAGGAGAAGGCCAGGTGCACCGGCTTGCGCGGCCTGGCGGCGATCAGGTCGGGGACGGCGGCGAGCGACAGCGCCAGGAAACCTTTCATGTCGCAGGTCCCGCGGCCGTAGATGCGGCCGTCGCGCTCGACGGTCTCGAAGGGGTCTGTGTCCCAGGGCTGGCCGTCCACCGGTACGACGTCGGTATGGCCGGAAAGTACGGCCCCGCCCTCGATGGCCGGTCCGACCGTGGCGATCAGGTTGGACTTGGTCCCGTCGGCGTTGGGCACCCGCCGGTGCGGCACGCCGTGGTCGTCGAGGTAGCCCTCCACCCAGTCGATCAGGGCGAGGTTGGAGAGCCGCGAGGTCGTGTCGAAGCCGACCAGGGTTTTCAGGATGTCGAGGGTAGGGCCGAGGTCGGACATCCGGTCAGACTAAGGCACGGCGGCCGGGCGGGACAAAGGAAAGCCTGCGTGTGGTAGGTCTGCCGGCCATGTCTGACCCTATTACGATCAGAGAGGCCCGCCGCGAGGACGTGGCCGCCATCGTCCGCCTGCTGGCCGACGATCACCTGGGCGTGGGCCGCGAGGTGGTCTCCGACCCGCCGCTCGCCGCCTATTTCGAGGCGTTCGAGAAGGTGGCGGCGGACCCGCGCAACCTGCTGGCGGTGGCGGAGAACACCGGCGGCCAGGTGGTCGGGACGATGCAGATGACCTTCATCCCGGGACTGTCGAACCAGGGCGCGGAGCTGGCGCTGGTCGAGGCGGTGCGGGTGGAGTCAGGGCTGCGCGGCCAGGGGCTGGGCCAGGTGATGATCGGCTGGGCGCTCGACGAGGCGCGCCGCCGCGGTTGCCGGGCGATCGAGCTCTTCACCCACGCGAGCCGTGTCGACGCCCAGCGATTCTACGAGAAACTCGGGTTCGAGAAGAGCCACGCGGGGATGCGGCGGGCGCTTTAGGACATCTCCACATTGCTCATCATGGCCGGGCTCAAGCCCGGGGATGACGAGCCAAGAAGTGGGGGGAAGTAATTACCCCTGCTGAACTCGCCCCGGGCCTGGCAGGAAGTCGATCAGTTCGATGCGGAAGATGAGGGCCGCGCCGCCGGGGATCTCGCCATTGCCCGCGCCTTCGGCGCCGTAGCCGAGCTCGGGCGGGACATAGAGGATCCATTCGTCGCCGGGACGCATCAGCTGCAGGGCTTCCTGCCAGGCCGGGACCAGGCGGTTGAGCGGCATGGAGGCTGGCTGGCCGCGGTCGTAGGAGCTGTCGAAGACCTTGCCGTTGATCAGCTTGCCTTCGTACTGGACTTTCACCTCGTCGCTGAGCTGCGGCTTGCCGCCGGTGGCCGGACCCGACTTGACGATCTTGTACTGCAGGCCGGAAGGCAGGACGACGACGCCCGGCTGCTTGGCGTTGCTGGCCATGAACGCCTTGGACGGGCCGCTCTGGTCGGGAACGGACTGCGCCTTGCCCTGGCAGGCCGTCAGCGACAGGGCCGCGAGGCCGATCATCAGGATACGGAACATATAGTCGAACCTCTTCAGACAGCTCTGGGCGGATAGCCGCGCTCGCGCAGGGCATCCATGATTTCCTGGGTGTGCTGGGCGTCGCGGGTCTCGATCATGATGTCGAACTCCGCGCCCTTGGCCGGCACGTCGAGCGCGAGGCGGTTGTGCGCCACCTCGATGATGTTCGAGCCCATCTGGCCGATGATCGCCGCCACATTCGCCAGCAGGCCCGGTCGATCGTCGCCGATGATCCGTAGACTGACCAACCGTTGCTCACGCACCAGCTCGCGGGTCAGCACCGAAGCCAGCAGGCGGGTGTCGATGTTGCCGCCGGTGATCACCAGGCCGCACTTCTTGCCGCGGAACTTCTCGGGGAAGGCCAGCAGCGCGGCCAGCGCGCCGGCGCCTGCCCCTTCTGTGACCGTCTTCTCGACATTGCAGTAGAGCGCGATGGCGCGTTCGAAGAACGGCTCCTCGATCAGCAGCACCTCGTCGATCAGCGGCCGGGCGACCGAGAACGAAATGTCGCCCACAGCCTTGACCGCGATGCCCTCGGCGATGGTCGCACCGCCGGTGGCGACGCCGGCGCTGACGCCGCGCATGCGGGCGGTGAACGAGGGGTACATGGCGGGCTCCAGGCCCACGATCTTGATGGACGGCTTCACGTGCTTGGCCGCGGTCGCCATGCCGGCGATCAGCCCGCCGCCGCCGATCGGGACCGGCAGCACCTCGAGGTCGGGGACCTCCTCCAGCATCTCCAGCGCCACCGTGCCCTGGCCGGCCATGACGTCGAGGTCGTTGAACGGGTGGACGAAGGTGAGCTCGCGCTCCTCGCACATCTTGAGCGCGGTGGCGGAGGCGTCGTCATAGCCGTCGCCGTCGATCACCACCTCGGCGCCGTGGGCGCGGGTCTGCTGCACCTTCACGAAGGGGGTGCCGCGCGGCATGACGATGGTCACCGGGATGCCCAGCCGGGCGGCGTGGAAGGCCAGGCCCTGGCTGTGATTGCCGGCCGAGGCGGCGATGACCCCGCGCTTGCGGACGTTTTCGCCGAGCAGCAGCAGCTTGTTGAGCGCGCCGCGTTCCTTGTAGGCGGCGGTGAACTGCAGGTTCTCGAACTTCACCCAGACTTCCGCCCCGGTGATCTCCGAGAGCGTCCGCGAATGGCGGCAGGGCGTTCGCTCAATATGACCCTGCAGCCGGTCCTTGGCTGCGAGGATGTCTTCGAAGGCGAGGGTCATGGCGAGGCCGGTCTGGTCGGAAAAGGGGCGCAACCTAACGGCGGCGTCGGCATGCTGCAATGCAGCGGCTAGAGAAGGTCGTCACGGCCCGCCGCCTTGATCGCCTCGACGGCGGCGCGGACGGCGGCGGGGACGTCGCGGCGGGTCACCAGCACGACGCCGTTCTCGACGATCACCGCCAGGTCCTCGACGCCGGAGAGCACCACCGTGGGCCCATCGCTGATCACCAGGCAGCCGTCGGCGTCGGCGGCGATCACGGGACCCTGGAACGCATTGCTGAGGTCCGCCTTCTCGGCCCCATCCCAGAGCGCGTCGTAATTGCCCACATCGCTCCAGCCGATGTCGGCGGCGACCACCACGGCCTTGTCGGTCAGCTCGAAGACGGCGGTGTCGATGGCCACCGCGGGGCTGCGCAGGAAGGCTTCGCCCAGCCGGATCGCGTCGCCTTCCCGGGGCGCCTCCCTGACCGCGACCCAGGCGGCGGCAGCCAATTCCGGCGCCGTGGAGGCGGCCTCGTCCAGGAAGGCCTGCGGGCGGAACAGGAACATGCCGGCGTTCCAGGTGTAGTTGCCGTCGGCCAGGTAGAGGTTGGCGGTCGGCAGGTCGGGCTTTTCGACGAACTCGGCGACCTTGCGGACAAGACCCGCGCCGCCCCAGCCTTCACCGGCGCGGATGTAGCCGTAGCCGGTCTCCGGCGCGGTGGGAGTGATGCCGAAAATCACCAGCGCGCCGGCTTCCGCCGCCGCGACGCCGGCCTCGATGGCCCGGTGCAGGGCGGGCACGTCTGCCACCAGGTTGTCGGCGTGCAGCAGCAGGACCAGGCCGTCGGGATCGTCCTGGGCGGCCACGGCGGCGGCGATCGCCGACGCGGGCCCGGTGTTGCGGCCTTCCGGCTCGAGGATCAGCGCCTTCGGCGTCACGCCGACCGCGGCGAGCTGTTCGCGCACCAAGTCGGCGTGGGCGACGTTGCAGACCACCATCGGCGGGCCGAACAGGCCTCCGGCCACCCGCAGGGCGGTGTCCTGGATCAGGGTCCGTTCGCCGCCCAGGGCGTGGAACTGCTTGGGCCGGGCGCGGCGCGACAGCGGCCAGAGCCGGGTGCCCGCGCCGCCGGACATCAGGACAGGAGTGATCTTGGTCATGGCCGCTGCTTAGGCCGCTTCGGCGGGAGGGTCGAACTCGGCGACGAGGTGGCCCGGGGCGATTTCCGTCAGCGCCGGCGGCAGGACCGGCAGGCTGCCGTCGATGGGCAGGCGCGAGGGCAGGAAGCGGAAGGCGGCGCGAGGGTCCATCGGACTGGGCGGTTCACCGGCCAGCTTCAGCCGCTTGCGGTTACGCTCGATGGCGGGATCCGGGATCGGCGCGGCCGAGAGCAGGGCCTTCGTATAGGGGTGCTGCGGGTGGCTGTAGAGGCGGTCGCGGTCGGCCAGCTCGACCACCCGGCCAAGGTAGAGCACCAGCACCCGGTGGCTGATCTCGCGCACCACCGCCAGGTCGTGGCTGATGAAGATCATCGCCAAGCCCATCTCCTTCTGGAGGTTGATCAGGAGGTCGATGATCTGGGCGCGGATCGAGACGTCGAGCGCCGAGACCGCCTCGTCGCAGATCACCAGCTTGGGCTTCAGGATCATGGCCCGGGCGATGCCGACCCGCTGGTTCTGGCCGCCGGAAAGCTCGTGCGGATAGCGGTTGATCAGGCCCGGATCGAGTTCCGTCCTGGCCATCATGGCGGCCACCTCGGCGTCGCGGGCCGCCCGGTCGAGGTCGGGGCGGAAGGCCCGCAGCGGCTCGGCGATGGAATCGCCGATGGTCATCCGCGGATCGAGGCTGGCCAGCGGGTCCTGGAAGACGATCTGCAGGTCGCGCCGCGCCGCCCGCATCTCCTCGCGTTGAGCATGCGTGATGTCGCGGCCCATCAGGGTGACGGCGCCGGCGGTGGCCGGGATCAGGTTCAGCACCGCGCGGGCCAGCGTCGACTTGCCCGAGCCGCTCTCGCCGACCACGCCCAGGGTCTCACCCTGCCGCACCTGGAACGAGACGCCATCGACGGCGCGCAGGTCCCGGGTCTTGCCGAACAGCCCCTGGCCGATCGGGAACCAGACCTTCACGTCGCGCCCCTCCACCACCACCGGGGCGTCGGCCTTTGCGGGTTGCAGAGTGGGCCGTCCGCCGCGGTCCGGTCGATCGAGGCGCGGGATCGCGGCCAGCAGGGCGCGGGTGTAGTCGGTCTGCGGGTTGGCGAAGATCGCCTGGGCGGTCCCCTCCTCGACGTAGGCGCCATCCTTCATCACGCAGACCCGGTCGGCGAGGCGGGCGATCACGCCCATGTCGTGGGTGACCAGCACCATGGCCGCGCCGGTCTCGCGCTGCAGTTCTGCCATCAGGTCGAGGATCTCGGCCTGGACGGTGACGTCGAGCGCGGTCGTGGGCTCGTCGGCGATCAGCAGTTCGGGCCCGCCGGCCATGGCCGCCGCGATCATCACCCGCTGGCGCATGCCGCCGGAAAGCTCGTGCGGATACTGGCGAAGCCGGCGCGCGGCGTCGGGGATACGCACCTTTTCCAGCCAGAGTTTCGCCTGAGCGGTGGCGTCGCGGTCGGACAGACCATGATGCAGCCGCAGCGGCTCGGCGATCTGCTCGCCGATCCGCACGTGCGGGGTCAGCGCGGTCAGCGGGTCCTGGAAGATCATGGTCATCTTCGAGCCGCGGATGCGGTTGAGATCGCGAGGCGTCAGGCCGAGCAGCTCCTGGCCCTGGAACTTCGCCGAGCCCGTGGAGCGGCCGTTGCGGGCCAGCAGGCCCATCACCGCCATGAAGGTCTGGCTCTTGCCCGAGCCGCTCTCGCCGACCACGCCCAGGGTCTCGCCGCGCGGGATCGAGAGCGAGACGCCGCGCACCGCGTTCACCACCCCGTCGTAGGTGTCGAAATCGACCCGCAGGTCATCCAGCGTCAGGACGGCGGGCGGGGCTGTGGGCAAAGACGGCCTCAGGCGTTGCGGGCGAAGCGGCGACCTTAGACCGCGATCCGGGCTTTTTGAAATCGCCTCGGGGTCGCCCAGGCGGCTATAGTCCCGCCGTGCCCGAAACGCCGCCAGTCCCCCCGCTTCGCCCTGCCCTCTTCCTCGACCGCGACGGGGTGCTGAACGAGGACCCCGGCTACGTCTATCGATGGGAAGACTTCCGATGGATCCCCGGCGCGCGGGAGACGGTGGCGGCGTTCAACCGGGCCGGCTGGCTGGTGATCGTGGTGACCAACCAGTCCGGCGTCGGCCGCGGCTACTACACCGAGGCCGACATGCACGCCCTGCACGCGCGGATGAGCGAGGACCTGGCGGCGGCGGGCGGGCGGATCGACGCCTTCTATCACGCCCCGCAGCACCCCGACGCCAAGCTGGAGGTCTATCGCCCCCCGGACCCGCCGGACCGCAAGCCGAACCCGGGCATGATCCTCAAGGCGCTTTCGGAGTGGCCCATTAACCGGGAAGCCTCCATCCTGATCGGCGACAAACCCTCCGACATGGAGGCGGCGACGCGCGCGGGCATCCGCGGCGTGCTGTTCCCTGGCGGCGACTTGAAGACGTTCCTCGAGGCGGAGGCCCTGCTGCCGTGAGCGCATCCCGATGAGCAATGCGATGATCGTCGTGAGGGACGTCGTCTACGACTATCCCGCCAGCCGCGCCCTGCACGGGGTGTCGTTCGAGGTCGAGGCCGGCACGGTGCTGGCGCTGGTCGGCCCGAACGGCGCCGGCAAGACCACACTGATGCGCTGCGTCGCCGCCCTTGATGCGCCGCTGGAAGGGACGATCTCGGTGGCCGGGCTGGACACCCAGGACGACCCGCGCGGCGTGCACGCGGCCATCGGCTACCTGCCCGACTTCTTCGGCCTCTATGACGAGCTGAGCGTTCGGCGCGCCCTGACCTACGCGGCCCGGTCGCGCTCGGTGAGCGAAGCCGACACGCCCAAGGCCGTCGAGCAGGCCGCGGCGCGGGTGCAGCTCACCGACCGGCTGGATGCGCGGGCCGGCGAGCTTTCCCGCGGCCTTCGCCAGCGGCTGGCCATCGCCCAGACCATCGTCCACCAGCCCAGCGTCCTGCTGCTCGACGAGCCGGCCGCGGGCCTGGACCCGGAAGCGCGCCGCAGCCTCTCCGACCTGATTGTCCGGCTGGCCGGCGACGGCATGACCATCGTGGTCTCGTCGCACATCCTGGCGGAGCTGGAAGACTATTCGACCCGCATGCTGATGATCCGCGAGGGCCGCGTGGCCGGCGGCGGCGTGGTGGCGGCAGGCTCCGGCCAGGCCGCCGAGGCGGGCTTCGCCGTCACCTTCACCGATCCGCCGAAGGACCTGCGCAAGCGGCTGGAGAAGCTCGGCCTCACCGTCACACGGCTTGAGGGCGCCGAGGCCGTCGTGGCCGCCGCGCCCGGAACCGCCGACGCCGAGGTCCTGACCCTGCTGGTCGGGGCGGGCCTGAAGGTCAGCGCCTTCCAGCCGGCGCGCCGCACGCTCGAAGCCGCCTATCTGTCGGAGGCCGGCCGATGAACCCGGAATTCCAGCGCAACCTCTGGCTCGACGCCTCGCCGCGCCGGGCCATCTGGGCCGGCGTGACCGTCCTCCTGGTCTATTTCGCCGTGGCCCTGCTGATGCGCGACTCCTCGCGGCTGGCCCTCTCGTTCACCGTCGTCGGGATCGCCGTCTTCGTGGTCTGCGCCGTGCTCTGGGCCGGCCGGGCGGCGGGAAGCTCGGTGCTGACCGAGGTCGCCGAGCGCACCTGGGACTTCCAGCGGCTTTCGGCGCTGACCGCCTGGGAGATGACCTGGGGCAAGCTGTTCGGCGCGACATTCCTGGCCACCTGCGCCGGGCTGACCGGGATCGTCGTCTACCTGCTGGCGGCGCGGCCTGCGAGCCCGTGGCTGGTCATCCTGATGCTGGCGACCGCCCTGCTGGTGCAGAGCGTGAGCTTCATGGCGGCGCTGGTCGGCGTCCGTAAGGCCCGCGCCGAAGGCCGCGTCGCGCGGCCGGGCGGGATCATCGGCGGCCTGATCGTCGGCTATTTCCTGCTCTCCAGCCTGGCGGCCAGCAACGCGCTGAAGCAGGGCGGACTGCGACCGGGCTTCGGCTGGTTCGGCCGGGAAGGCCTGATCGGCTGGTGGGACATGACGATCCCGGCCGAGATGTTCTGGTCGATCTCGCTGCTGGTGTTCGCCGCCTTCGCGCTGGCCGGCGCCTGGCGGCTGATGCGGCTGGAGCTGCAGATGCGCAGCGAACCGCTGGTCTGGCCGCTCTTCCTGCTGGTGCTGGCGGCCTGGGTCGCGGGTTTCCGCGCGGGACCGATGGGCCATGGCGCCAGCGTCGCCGCGGCCGGGATGGCCATGTGCCTGGCGGCCTACGCCGCGGCCTTCGTCGAGCCCGCCGACCGGGTGGCGGTCCGGCGCTTCGCCAGGCTCGCGGTGCAGGGCAAGGCCAGCGAGGCGGCGCGCATCGCGCCGGCGCCGCTCTTCCCGCTGGTCTTCGCGACCATCCTGACCCTGATCAGCTTCGGCCTCCCGATCGAGGGGCTGGCCACCGTCTACAGCCCAGCCGCGCTGCTGGCCTTCCTGGTCCGCGACCTCGGCGTAATTGCGCTCTTCCGCTTCGGCCCGCGCCCGCAGCGTGGCGACTTCGGCGCGGTTGTGGCTTTGGCCCTGCTCTATGGCGTCGGCGGCATCTTCGGCCGGGTGGCGGGCGGCGCAGCCGGCGCGGCCTTCTTCATGCCCTCTGGCGGCGAGTACGCGATGTTCAGCGTCGCCTCGGCCCTGGTCCAGGCCGCGATCGCCTGGTACCTCGCCGCGCAGCGTATCCGCAGCCCGGAAACCAGCGTCAGCGCGCCGGCATCCGGCGCGGCGCCGGCCTGAAATCACAAACCCCAAGACTGTCATCCCGGCCGCAGCGTAGCGGAGAGCCGGGACCCGGGGGGGACTGCAGTGGGCTGAGCCCTGGGTCCCGGATCGGCTCTTCGGCCGTCCGGGATGACGGGTCTGAAAAGAAGCTAGTGAAACCCCGCTCCTAGGCGACCTGCTCGGCGTCGGGCGGGGGGAGGACGGTGACGGTCACCTTGCCGCCCGGCGCGGCCTGCTGGATCTCAAACTGCGCCTGGGGATGGACGTCGCCGAGGTCGATATCCTCGTCCGGGGTGATCAGCCACAGGCGCGTTCCGGCCTTGGCGACCACCGTGGCGCCCGCCGACCACTTGAGCTCAGCCCGCCGCTTGAGCAGGCCGTAGATCGGCTCACGCTTCCACGCCAGGGGATTGGCCGCATCACAATTGGCCACCAGCCGCTGCCGCTCGGGATCGCCGTCGACGGTCAGGATGACCTTGGTCTGGTCGGGCCGGTACTTGTGCGGCAGGTCGGGGTTCAGCAGCCACTGGCACACGAAGACCCGGCAGGGCGACGGGCGCGATCCATAGATGCCGCAGCCGCTGCCCGCTTGAACGTGCTGGCACAACACGCCCGGGGGTTTGGCCAGTTCCGGGATCTCCATGACCTTGCAGCACAAATTGCACGGTCCGCACCTCTTCGTACGTTCGCTCATGAGGTCCGCTGCCCACGCTCCTGATTCTTCAGGGCGAGGCTCGCATGCGGTGGTTAACGTCCTTCCATCTGCACAAGCATGCGTTCCAGCGTGGACAGCTCGTCGGCCTCGCCGGGCGGCTTGTCCCAGCGGATGCGGCTGATGCGCGGGAAACGCATGGCGACGCCGGACTTGTGGCGTGTCGAGCGCTGCAGGCCCTCGAAGGCCACCTCGAAGACCAGGCCCATGTGGGGTTCGGCCCGCACCGACCGGACCGGCCCGAAGCGCTCGATGGTGTGGTCGCGGACGAACTTGTCGATCTGCTTCAGCTCGTCGTCGGTGAAGCCGAAATAGGCCTTGCCCACCGGGGTCAGCACGCGATGGCCGTCCTCGCCCAGCGTCCACACCCCGAAGGTGTAGTCGGAATAGAAGCTGGAGCGCTTCCCGTGCCCGCGCTGGGCGTACATCAGGACCGCGTCGATCAGGTAGGGGTCGCGCTTCCACTTGAACCAGGGCCCCTTCGGGCGGCCCGCCTCGTAGATCGAGTCCCAGCGCTTCAGCATCAGGCCCTCGGCCACCTGCGGGTCGCCGGCCGGCGGCTCGGCGCGCAGGGCGGCCAGCTCCGCCCAGCTTTCGAAGGGCTGCATGGGCGAGAGGTCGATGCGGGATGTGGCTTCCTTCGCCACGAAAGCCTCCAGGCGCTTGCGGCGCTCCGCAAAGGGCAGGACGCGGGTGTCCTCGGCGCCTTCCGACAGCAGGTCATAGGCGCGGATGCCCGCCGGGAAGGCCGCCATGGTCTTGGCGTCCACAGTCTTGCGGTTGAGGCGTTGCTGCAGGTCGGCGAAGGACGCCACCTTGCCGTCGCGCAGCACCAAGAGTTCGCCGTCGATGACGCCCTCCTGGTCGAGCGCGTCGACGACGTCCGGAAAGGTCCTGGAGATGTCGTCGCCGGTGCGGGTGTAGAGGCGGCGGACCCCGCCCTCGTTGACCGCCTGCACGCGAATGCCGTCCCACTTCCACTCGGCGGCGTAGTCGGCGGGATCGAGCCTGGCGAAGTCCACGGCCTCGTCGACAGCCTGGGCCAGCATGGCCGGGCGGAAGCGGCCGGGGTTTTCGGACGACGGCCGTTCGGAACGGCCTTCGAGCCAGGCGAAGAGGTCCTCGTAGGGCGGGTGCAGCGCGTGCCACAGCTCCTCGACCTCGGCCACCGGCAGGGGTCCGATATCGGCCGCCGCCTGTTTGGCGAGGCGTGCGGACAAGCCCACCCGCAGACCGCGGGTCATCAGCTTCAGGAGCGCCCAGCGCCCGGTCGGCTGCAGGGCGTCGAGCCAGCCCTCGATCAGCCGCTGCACCTCCGCCCGGCTGGCGCCGCGCAGGGCATCAACCACCTCGGACAATTCCGGCTCGCGGTTCGCGCCCGGGCGGGCCGGCCAGACCAGCGACACCGTCTCGGCCAGGTCGCCCACATAGTCGTAGGACCACCAGAAGAGCTGCGGATCCATCCGCTCCTCCACCGCCTTGCGGATGAAGGCCGGCTTTGCGGCGTCGAAGGACAGGTCGCCGGTCAGCGCCGCCAGCGCCCAGCCGCGGTCCGGATCGGGCGTCTCGCGCAGGTAGTCGCGCACCAGGATCAGCTTGGCGTTGCGCGAGCCGGTCAGCGACAGTCGGTCCAGCAGCTCGGCGAAGGCGCGCATGGGTCAGAAGCTAGGGTGGCGCACGCGCGGCGCCAAATCAGCCCTCGCCGATCATGCCGCCGTCCCGGCCGCCCGGGCTGTCCTCACGTTCGACGTCCTCGGCGCTCTGGGCCTCGCGGGCCCTGCCGCCCTCCGTCTTGTTGAGGCCCGCGTCGGCCTCGGCCGGTTCCACGGCTTGCCGCGCCCCGCCGCCCCTGGCGGGCGCCGGCGGTGTGTTGCGTTCGGACATGGCGACAATCCTCCTCTGCAGCCAACGCGACGCCCGGCCGCCCGTTCCGGCCTCTTGACGGCGAGCCCGCGTCACGGCCCAAGGACATATGGATCTGAGTGGTCAGTTCGTGGCGGGGCCCTGCCAGGTTTGCGACGGCGAGCTTCGCCCGTTTCGCCACGCCTGGCTGAAGCGCTGTGCGCGCTGCGGCGTGCTGAACGCCGACTTCGCGGTGGCGATCCCCGATACGCCGGGCTCCCAGGATATCGACCAGGCCATGCGCGAGGACGGGCTAGGCGCCGTGCGCGACCGCAACAACGCCCGCCTGCTGAAGGCGCTGGGCGAGCTGACGCCGCCGGGCGGACGCCTGCTGGACGTGGGCTGCGGCCCGGGTTTCCTGCTGCGGGCCGCGAGTGCGCGCGGGTTTGTCACCGAGGGCATCGAGCCGGACGCCGACGTCGCGCCCGCGGCCGGCGCGTACGCCAAGGTGCGGCACGGCTACTTCCCGAACGTGCTGAACGCCGCCGACCGCTACGACGCCATCGTCTTCAACGACGTGCTGGAGCACATTCCGGACCTCTCCGGCACGCTGGCCGCGGCGCACGCGCATCTGGAGGCCGGGGGCGTTCTGGCGCTGAACTGCCCCGACCGGCGCGGGCTTTTCTTCCGCGTCGCCGCGCTGGCCGACCGGCTGGGCCTTTCGGGCGCCTATGACCGCATGTGGCAGCGTGGCCTGCCCTCGCCGCACCTCTGGTACTTCACGCCGGCCAACCTGGCCCAGGCGGCGGCGCGGGCCGGGTTCGCGCCCGCCGGCCAGCTGCAACTGGACACCGTGGCCCTCAAGGGCCTCTGGGCGCGCATCCGCTGCGTGAAGGACCAGCCGCTGCTGGTCTCGATGGCCGCCTACGTGTTCGCGGTCCTCACCTGGCCAATCGCTCGCATCGCCCCGGCCGACGCGGTGGTGTGCTTTTTCCGCAAGACCTGAGCCCTCGACTGAACCGCCAGAATTGTCATCCCGGACGGCCTGCAGGGCCGATCCGGGACCCAGGGCCAGGCCCACTGCAGACCCCTGGGTCCCGGCTCACCGCTTCGCGGCGTCCGGGATGACGGCTTGATGGATATGAGCTCTCAGTCGTCGTCCTCTTCTTCGTAGCCGACGAGGGCCAGCGCCCGAGCGGGGACGCCGTGCAGTTCGGCCCATCGCGCCAGCGCCTCCTCGCGGCCGTGAGTGATCCAGAGTTCGCCGGGGCGCAGTTCGTCGACGGTGGCGGTGAGTTCGTCCCAGTCGGCGTGGTCGGAGATCACCAGCGGCAGCTCGACCCCGCGCTGGCGCGCGCGGGCGCGGACCTGCATCCAGCCCGAGGCGAAGGCCAGCACCGGGTCGGGGAAGCGGCGGCTCCAGCGGTCCTGGGTGGCCGACGGCGGGGCGATGACGATCTGGCCGGCGAAGTCCTGCTTCTTCGCAGAAGTTGTGGCGGGCTCCAGCGGGCCCAGATCGACGCCGTGCCGCTCATAGAGCGCGTTCAGCCGCTCCAGCGCGCCGTGCACATAGATGGTCCGGTCCCAGCCGGCCTCGCGCAGCAGCCGGATGATCCGCTGCGCCTTCCCCAAGGCGTAGGCGCCCACGAGGTGCGAGCGCTCCGGGAACTGCGCCACCGAACGCAGCAGGCGGGCCACTTCCTCGCGGTCGTGGGGGTGGCGGAACACCGGCAGGCCGAAGGTGGCCTCGGTGATGAAGACGTCGCAGGGCACCGGCTCGAAGGCGGGACAGGTCGGATCGCGGCGGCGCTTGTAGTCGCCGGAGACCACCATGGTCAGGCCTTTCCAGCGGACCACCACCTGGGCCGAGCCCAGCACATGGCCGGCGGGGACCAGGCTAACCTCGACCTCGTCGCGGTTCACCGCCTCGCCATAGGCCGCCGCCTGCCTGGCCTCGGCGAAGGCCAGGCCGTAGCGCTCGGCCATGATGTCCAGCGTCTCGGGCGTCGCCAGCACCGCGCCGTGGCCGGCGCGGGCATGGTCGGCGTGGCCGTGGGTGATCACCGCGCGGGCCACCGGCCGCACCGGGTCGATGAAGAAGTCGCCGGGGGCGCAATAGAGTCCCTCGGGCCTGGGACACAGCAAATCTTGCGGTCGGATCATGCGCACACACCTAAGCTCGCCCTGGGGTTACGCAACCTTACCAAGTGTTCATCTTGTTAAATCGACGTCATGACTGAGACGTAACGAGTAATCGCGAAGCAACGCGAATATACCCTGCTCATCGGGACGCCAGCCGGCGCCCACCACACCAAGAGATGAGAACCCAGATGTCCAACACCTTCTCCCCCTTCACCGGTCTCGCCAACTTCGCCATGGCCGCCACGCCGCTGTTCGCCGTCATGGTCGCCGTCCTGACCAACTTCGCCCACTAGGACCTGCTCCGCGGCATTGACCGCGGGGCGGGTTCCGCCCTACCCGCTAACGGATGAGCATCGATCCTGAGTTCATCCGTCAGGCGTCCGAGGCGATGGCCAGCAACGCGCCCCAGGCGCAATCGCTCGGTTTCCGCTTCGTCTCCGTAGAGCCCGGACGCGGCTCCATCCAAATTCCCTGGCGCGAAGACCTGGTCGGCGACCCCGACACGGGCGTCATCGCCGGCGGCGTCGTCACCTCGCTCCTCGACCACACCTGCGGCATGGCGATCATCTCCGCCGCGCAGGGGTTCATGTCCACCGCCACCCTCGATCTGCGCATCGACTACATGCGCGCCGCCGCGCCCCGGGCCGGCGTCACCGCCATGGCCCATTGCTACAAGATGACCCGCTCGGTCGCCTTCGTCCGCGCCGAGGCCTGGGACGTCGACCCCAGCGACCTGATCGCCACCGCCCAGGGGGCCTTCATCCTCAACCGGCCGGCCGAATGAGCGAGACGCCCGAACAGCAGCTCGCCGCCTTCCTGCAGCGGGTCCCCTACATCCGGTTCCTGGGGATGCGCGCCGAGCTATCCGGCGACGAGATGACCGCGATCCTGCCCTTCGCCGATCACCTGGTGGGCAACATCCACCTGCCGGCGTTGCATGGCGGGGTGATCGGCGCGTTCCTCGAAGCGACCGCCCTGGCCCAGCTCTCGGTCACCCAGGGGTCCGCCAAGGTGCACAAGACCATCGACATCACCGTCGAATATCTGCGGCCCGGCCGGGCGCAGACCACCTACGCGCGCGCCGATCTGCGAAAGGTCGGCCGCCGCGTCGCCAATGTGCACGTCGAGGCCTGGCAGGAAGCCCGCGACCATCCGATCGCCTTCCTCCGCGGCCACTTCCTGCTGAGCGATCCCGCGAGCTAGGCCGCCGGAAGCGCCGCCTTCTCCTTGGCGATCTCATCCAGGGCGGCCTGCGCGTCGGTCGCGGCCTTCGCGTCGCCGGCCTTCTTGGCCACGATCAGGTGCTCGGTGGCCTCCATCTCGCGGACCGGCAGCAGGTGGCTGTCGTCGGCGCGCTTGAAGGGCAGGGTCTGGATCCGCTCGAGCACCGCGCGCTGGCGGGCCGCTTCGGGCGTGTCGCCGACGCCATAGGAGAACATGAAGTCGGAGATCTTCTTCTTGAGCGCCGGGTCGAGGTCCTTGCGCCAGATCAGCGGGTCCTCGGGAATGCGCGGCGAGCGCCAGATGATCTCGACATTGTCCAGCGTCCGCTTGGCGATGTCGGTCTTCAGCATGGCCATGCGGTCCATGGAGGCGGTGTTGTTGGTGGACGCCGCCAGCACGCCGTTGCCCACGGCGAAGAGGTTAGCTTCGTGGTTCGCCGCCTTCACCGTCCGGAAGCAGGTCTGCGGATCGATGCCCCGCGGCGCGAAGAGATAGGTCATCGGCGCCAGGGTGCCCGACGTGGACTTCGCGTCCCCCATGCCGAAGTCGATCGTGTGGTCGCACTTCAGGAGCTTTCCGAGAGTGATCCCCGAGCCCTTCTTGACGATGATCACGCCCTCATAGCCATCGGTCCCCGAGGGATTGACCGAGCGGGCGAAGACCTCGCCGCCGGAGCGCCGCACGGCCTCCAGCCCCGACTGGTTGGTGAACCAGCCCAGGTCCGTCTGCTTGAACCGCATGGCCTCGATCAGGCCGGTGTAGTTGGAGCCGTAGAAGGCCTTCACCTTCAGCCCCAGCGCCTTGCCCATGTCGTCCAGGAACGGCTGCCAGTCGGCCTCGGCCGAGGACTGGCTCTCGGCCGACAGGATGGAGAAGTTCAGCTCGGACTTGGCCGGCGGGGCGGCGGGCTTGCTGCAGGCGCCCAGCAGGGCGAGCGCGGCCAGCGCCACGGCGACGGAACGACGGTTCATTTCAGGCTCCCCAGGGCTGGGAGGCGCGTGGCCATGACCTCCCGTTGCTTGCGGCTGATGCCGTACATGGCGCGCGGGTCGGAGGGATCGAGCGCGATGGCCTGGCCCTCGATGGGCGAGGCGATGGTCGCCACATGCTCCAGCACGTCCCCGCTCTTCGGCAGGCGCAGGACGTAGATCTCGGCGAGGTCATGGCCGCTGACATAGAGCAGGCCGTGTTCGGCCCAGACGCCGCCCGAGGCGCTGCGCGGCGTGAAACGGTCCAGCACGCTCCTGGGGAAGCTCCATTGGCGCTGGACCTTCCAGGCGTCGTCGAATTTCACGAGCGCGGTGAACGTGTGGTCGCGGCCGGGCTCGCCGCCCTTGCCGTCGTAGTTCGCGAACCCTGCCCACCAGGCATTGTCCTTGCGCAGCACCCAGGTGAGCGAGCCGGCCTGATGGCCGAGCGGGATCGATCGCAGGTGGGTGAGCCTGGCGCGGTCGAACACCTCGACGGTGCTGGCCATTGGCGTCGTCGGATAGTTGGAGCTGGCGCAGACCAATTCCGTCCCGACAGGCGCGCAGGAGTTCAGGTGTGGGAAGACCTTCGGGTCGCCGACCCAGCCGCCGGTCCTGGCGCCAGTCTTCTTGTCGTAGCGGCCGATCTCGGAGTTGCCGATGGCGTAGATCGAACGGTCGTCCACGGCCACGCCCTGGTTGGCCTCGGCCGCCTCGTAGGTGCGCACAAGTTCCGCCTGCAGCAACGGCTGGGCGACAGCGGGCGTAGACCCCAACAGAACCAGCGCCAGGGCGGCGAAGCGCAGTCTCATGCCTTGTGCATCCCCGCCCGACCGGCCTCGACATGGAAGCTCGCCAGGTCGAATGCGGGCGAGCTTTCGACCAGGGCGTTCTGGACGGCCCGGAACGTCACGTTGCAGCCGCTGGCGGTCAGGTCGACGCGGCCGTAGCCGCGCTTCTCACCCTCGGTGAAGCGCAGGTGCGGATTGGCGTCGGCCAGTTTCCGAAGGTCGGCGTTGGGCGCCCCCAGCGAACTGATCGAGCCGCCGACAAAGGCGCTGGCGGCTGGCCGGTCCGGGTCGGAGCCCAGTTCGTCGGCGATGAAGCAGTGGATGTCGCCGCCCAGCACCACCGGATTGGAGACCTTCGCCCTGGCCCACTGGTCGACAATCCGCTGGCGGCTGGCGGGATAGCCGTCCCAGCCGTCGTTGGAGTAGCGGACCTCCGGGCCCGGCCGCTTCAGCTCGCCCATCTGGTACTGCTGGGCCAGCACGTTCCACTGCGCCGACGTCGACGCCAGCGTCTTCATCAGCCAGGCCTCCTGCGGCGTCCCGAGGATGGACCGGGCGGGATCGGTGCGCTCGGGGCAGTCGGGGATCGACTTGCCTTCCTCCAGCGCCGCGCAGGTGCGGCGGTTGCGGTATTGGCGCGTGTCGGTGAACTGGAACTGCGCGAGCTGGCCCCAGTTGAGCGCGCGGTAAAGCAGCATGTCAGGGCCCACCGGCGCGGCCGTCCGGCGCAGCGGCATGTGCTCGTAATAGGCCTGGTAGGCGGCCGCCCGGCGGCGCAGGAACACCGCCGGGTCGGGGTTGGTCCGGTCCTGGTCAAGGCCGTAGTCGTTGTCGACCTCGTGGTCGTCCCAGATCACCATCCAGGGCGCACAGGCATGCGCCGCCTGCAGCTTGGGATCGGATTTGTAGAGGCCGTAGCGGGTCCGGTAGGTGGCCAGGTCATGCGCCTCGATCGGCGGATGCGGCCGGATCGGGTTCTTGCCGGTCGCGCCCTCGTAGATGTAGTCGCCCAGGAACAGCACCAGGTCGGGATTGTCGGCCACCAGCGCGTCGTAGGCGCTCCAGTAGCCGGCTTCGTATTTCTGGCAGGAGCCGTAGGCGATGCGCAGCCGCTCCGGCCGCGCGGCGAGCGCCGGCGCCGTGCGGGTGCGGCCGATCGGGCTGGCGTGGCCGGCCGCTGTGAAGCGGTAGAAGTACTCGCGGCCCGGCTTCAGGCCCGCGACCTCCACATGCACCGAATGGGCGGCCTCGGGGACGGCCCGCACGCGGCCGCGCGCCACGATGCGCTTCAGGCCGTGGTCTTCGCCGATCTCCCAGTTCACCGCCACCGGCGCGGTCGGCATGCCGCCGTCGGGGTCGAGCGGCCGCGGCGCGAGCCGGGTCCACAGGACCATGCCGTCAGGCGTCGGCTCGCCGGAGGCCACGCCCAGGGTGAACGGGTCGTCGGCGATCCGGGTCGCGGCGAGCGCAGGCGTCCAGGCTCCCGGCAGCAGCGAGGCTCCGGCCAGGGCGGCGGCCTGGGCCAGCAGCAACCGTCTGGACGGCCCACTCACCACTTGAAAGAGACGCCCATGTAATAGGTCCGGCCGAGACGTTCGTAGTCGGTGATCCAGTCGCGGCGCTGGCCGATGTACTGGCGAAGGATCTCGTCAGTCAGATTCTGCATTTCGACGAAAACCTGCACCCGTTCATTCAGCGCGTAGCTGCCCTTGGCGTCCAGCCGTTTGTAGTCGTCCGAATAGGTATCGGTGAGCGGCGTGGAGCCCAGCGCCAGCAGGTTCTTGCCGGTGTCGTGATAGGAGAGCGCCGCCTCGACCGGGCCCTTCTGGTAGAAGAGCTGCACGCCGTAGAGCACGTCGGACTGCGACTGGAAATCCGCCTTGCCGCGGCCGGGCACGGTCACGCTGGAATCCGTGAACGTCGCATTGGCCGCCACGCCGAAACCGCTGAGCAGCCCCGGCAGGAAGACGAACTGCTGCTGGTAGGCCAGTTCGATGCCGCTGATGTGGCCCTTGTCGGCGTTGCGGGGCTGGCTGTAACCGAGCCGCGAGAAGGTCCGCCCGTCGATGACCACGCCGGAAAGCGTCTCGCTGAAGCTGTAGATCGGGTTCTTGATCTGCTTGTGGAAGGCGCTGGCCGAGACCAGGCCGCCCGGCGCGAAGTACCACTCCGCCGTCGCATCCAGATTGTCCGACGTATAGGGCTTCAGGTCGACGTTGCCCTCGGAGAGGTCGCCCTCGAACTGGCCGCCGGTCGACGGCGTGAAGGTGAGCGTGCCGGAGACCTTCAGCTGGGTGAACGCCGGGCGGCCCAGGGTGCGCGAATAGGCGGCGCGGAACACCAGGTCCTTGCGGGGCTCGAACCGCAGCTGCAGGTTCGGCAGGATGTCGGTGTAGTCGTTGGAGCTGGAGACCGGACTGACGCCGCTGTTGGTCACCGTCAGGCGGTAGCCGTCGACGTCGGTCTCGGTGTGCTCGACCCGCAGGCCCCCAATCACCCGCAGCTGGCCGAACCTGATGTCCGCCATGCCGTAGGCGGCGTAGATCCGCTGATCGAGCTTGAAGTCGTTGACGATGTCGTTCTGCAGGCTGGTGGCGATGTTGCGGACGAACTTCGGGCCGGCCAGGTTGGCGTCGGTGAAGGCGCTCACCGCTGCGGAGTCGATGACGTAGTTCAGCGGGTAGGTGCGGTCGTCGAAGTCCACCGACTCGTTGGGACCCTGCAGGCCGAAGTCGGCCAGGGTGAAGCGGTTGGCGCCGGAGGCGCGGTCCCAGACGCCGAGCTTGCTGTCGAACTTCTTGTTCTCGTCGCGGACCTTCACGCCGGCCTTGATATAGCCGCCGTCGCCGACGTCGATGTCGCGGCGCAGGTTGAACTTGGCGGCGTAGTTGGTCTCGTTGCCGTTCTCGTCCTGCTCCTGGTACTGGCGGAAGCCCAGGTTCGAGACCGGCAGGTTGCGGACCGTGCCGGTGAACAGCAGCGGCCGCATGTCGAAGTCGACGGCGGCGTTGGGCGTCACGCTGCGGAACTGCCAGAGCCGGTTGGGCTCGACCACCTCGTCATAGCCGTAGGAGAGGTCGTAGTCGGCCTGCCAGGGCCCGCGCTCGTGGGCGCCGCCCACCGACACCGAGGCGATGGACTTCTGCTTGTGCTCCTCGCGCAGGTCTTCGCGCGCATCGACGTTGGTCGAGGTCCCGGTGTAGCCGTCGGGGTTGAACGTGACGTTGGCGAGGTTGGCGCCGAAGTCGGCCCGGAAGCGCTGGCGGTGCTCGTCCTCGGTGAACTTCGAATAGAGGCCGCGCAGGTAGAACTTGTCGGTGTCGCTCGGCCGGAATTCCAGCGCGCCGGAGACGCCGAGCCGCTCGCGCTTGATCTGGTAGTTGGTGTATTTCAGCGTGGTCGGCAGGCCGCCGCGGGCCGAGCCGGCGACCGCGCGCCAGTCGTCCGGGAAGAGGCCGTTGGAGCGGAACGTCCGCGTCGAGCCGTTGACGCCGAAGACCGCGCCCCACTTCCCGTCGCCGAAGATCCCGCCGACCGTGGCGTCGCCCTGCAGCGGCGTCTTGTTGTCGGTGAAGTCCTGATAGCCGACCTGGGCGGACCCGCGGGCGAAGACGTCCTGCTTGAAGTCGAAGGGCGACTGGGTGACCAGGTTGACCGAACCGCCGATGCCCTGGCCGTCCATGTCGGAGGTGACGACCTTGACCACCTCGATGCGGCCCAGGAGCTGACCGCCGACCACGTCGAGGGGCACGCGCGGGTCGTTGCCGTCCGGATTGCCGACCTCGACGCCGTTCAGCGTCACGTTGTTGAACTGGGTGTCCATGCCGCGGATGGCGACGTAGCGGCCCTCGCCCTGGTCGTAGACGACGCCGACGCCCGGAACGCGCTCCAGGTTCTCGGCCACGTTCTTGTCGGCCATCCGTCCGATGTCGTCGGCCGAGATGGCGTCGATCACCGCGGTGGAGTCACGCTTGGCGTTGATCGCTTTCTCCTGAGCGTAGCGCTGGCCGGTGACCACCAACTCGTCGACGGTCTCGGCCGTCGTCGCGGTCTGCGCAAAGGCCGGCGCGGCGGCGGCCAGCACGGCGGCAAGCACGGCCCAGCTGGCCGTGGATCGGTAGTTAGTCATTGGCGCCCCCAAACACTTGTTCGGGGGCTTAGGGGCGGCGCGTGTCAGTTCGAGTAACGAACCATGTCGGTCCGATGACGATCACCGGTGCGCGATAAGCGCTTGAGCCCGGCGATCATGGGCGCTAGGCCGCGCCCATGCTTGAAGGACTTTCCCAAATCGCCCGCGAGGCCAAGAGCTGGCCGTTCGAACAGGCGCGCCTGCTGCTGGAGCGGATCACCCGCCTGCGGCTGACCGACGCCGAGCGCGATCTGGCCGCGGCGCTGTTCGCCCAGGGCAAGTTTGACGAGGCGCGGCGCACGCTCCCCGCGTTGAACAAGCCGGTGATCTTCCAGTGCGGATACGGCGCCTCGGGCCTGCCGCACATGGGCACCTTCGGCGAGGCCGCGCGACCGACCATGGTGCGCAACGCCTTCCGCGCGTTGACCGAGGACGCCATCCCCACGGAGCTGATCGTCTTCTCCGACGACATGGACGGGTTCCGCAAGATCCCCGACAACGTGCCCAACCGCGCGATGCTGGAGGAGGACCGCGACAAGCCGGTCACCAGCGTCCGCGACCCGTTCGGCGAGCACGAGAGCTTTGGCGCGCACAACAACGCCCGCCTGCGTGCGTTCCTCGACAGCTTCGGCTTCGACTACACCTTCATGTCGTCGACCGAGACCTACAAGTCCGGCCGCTTCGACGAGGTGCTGCTGCGCATCCTGCAGCGCTTCGACGCCATCCAGGCGATCATGCTGCCGACGCTGGGCGAAGAGCGCCAGGCCACCTATTCGCCGTTCCTGCCGATCAGCCCCAAGACCGGCCGCGTGCTGCAGGCGCCGACCCTGGAGCGCAATGTCGAGGCCGGCACGATTGTTTTCGCCGACGAGGACGGGACCCTGACCGAGGTCCCGGTCACCGGTGGTCACGTGAAGCTTCAGTGGCGCCCTGACTGGGCGGCGCGCTGGGCGGCCCTGCAGGTCGACTTCGAAGCGTCGGGCAAGGACCTGATCGACAGCGTCCGGGTCTCGAACAAGATCGTCAAGGCGCTGGGCGGAGAGCCTCCGGAGGTCTTCCACTTCGAACTCTTCATGGATGAGAACAACCAGAAGATCTCCAAGTCCAAGGGCAACGGCCTGACCATGGAGGAGTGGCTGCGCTACGGCACGCCGGAGAGCCTGACCTACTACATGTTCCAGTCGCCGAAGTCGGCCAAGCGGCTCTATTTCGACGTCATCCCCAAGGCCACCGACGAGTACCTGCAGCAACTCGACGCCTTCAACCGCGCCCGCGGCGACGGGAGCAACGGGCCGGCCATCGACAACCCGGCCTGGCACGTGCACCGGGGGGCGCCGCCCGAGCGCGGATCGCCGGTCAGCTTCTCACTGCTCCTGAACCTTGTCTCGGCGGCTGACGCCTCGACCAAGGACATCCTGTGGGGGTTCCTGGAGCGCTACATCCCGGGCGCCACGCCGGCCAGCGAGCCGCTGCTCGACCAGCTCGCGGGCTATGCGATCAACTACTACGAGGACTTCGTGAAGCCCTCGAAGACGTTCCGCGCCCCCGACGCGCGGGAGCGCGCGGCCATGGAGGCCCTGGTCGCCAAGCTGAAGGCGCTGCCCGTCGGCGCCGACGCCGAGGCGATCCAGCACGAGGTCTTCGAGGTCGGTAAGGACGCCGGTTTCGAGCCCCTACGCGGCTGGTTCTCGGCGCTCTACGAGGTGCTGCTCGGCCAGACCCAGGGCCCCCGCTTCGGCTCCTTCACCGCCATCTTCGGCGTCGAGCGCACCATTGCCCTGATCGAGAAGGCGCTCGCCGGAGAACTGGTCGCCGCCTAACGCCTACTCCTCGCCGATCGGCATGCCGGGCGGGGTTTCGGGCTTCAGCTTGGGATCGCCGAGCACGCGCTTCAGCTCCTCCTTGTCCTGCAGCAAGGCCGCCAGGCGCAGCCGGTGGGCGCGTTCGGAGGGATCGGCGCCCGGAGCGGCCTTCAGCTTCACGGCGAGGTCGGCCAGCGCCTGCTCGATCTCCGAGGCCGCGCCCGGCGAGGTCGCGGGCTTGCGGGCCGCCGCGGCCAGGTCGAGCACAGTGCGGGTCTGCACCCGCCGCGCGATCTCGGCGTAACGGCCGGCGGCCGGCGTGAAGGCGGCGGTCAGCATCCGCTGGGTGAGCTCGCCGACGCCCGGCTGGGCGGCGTCGCGGCGGTGCTGGTCGACAAGGCGATTGAGCCGCTCCGGCGTCGTCAGCGCGTCCAGCACAAGGCCCGCGCCAACGTCTGCGGCCACGAGGCTGTCGTAGACCGGGCCGCCGGCGGTGGCGAAGACCTCGATATCCGACTGCCGGTCGGTCTCGCCCGACTGCGCCGATGAGAGCAGCGGGACCAGGCGTTCGGGCGTGTCCAGCGCCTCAGGCGTCATCGCCGCCAGCAGCGCGGTCAGCGCCGCGCGCTGGCGCTCGTGCGGGACGACCTTCGCCACGGCGTTGGCGTCGCCCTTCACGCCGTAGCCGAAGTCGACGCCCCCCACCGACTTGGCGGCCGCTTCGACCTGGTAGCGGTGCAGCAGGTAGATCGGCACGAACTTGCGCTTCAGGGCCTGCAGCGCCTCGCCGGGCCGCAGCGCGCGCTCGCCGAACTGGTCGAGCGCCACCTTGCGCACCGCCATCATCCGGTCGAGCTCGGCGATGGGGTCGGCGCCGTCGTCCCAGATCGCCCCCGCCGGATGGCCGGAGCCCACCGGCCGGGCGTCGTTGTCCTGCACGAAGCGGAGCTTCTCCGCGGCCGCCCTGGCCTTGGCCGCGAGCTGGGCCTGGCCTGCCGCGCCCGGAGCGACGTCGCCGTACATCCAGTCGACGATGAACCGGTCCCAGTCGCCGATGTCGGTCCCGTAGGCGTCTGAAAGGTCGATCCTGCCGGCGGTCAGCTTCACCCGCGGCGCGGGATAATCCATGACCGAGGGGCGGCCCTGCACCGAGGCGCCGAAGTTGTGGGCGAAGCCCAGCGTGTGGCCGACCTCGTGGGCCGAAAGTTCGCGCAGCCTTGTCAGCGAGACCTGCACCGGATCGTTCGGCCCGCCGGTCCCGTCCTGGTCGGCGCCGACCAGGCCCTCGAAGATCAGCATGTCCTGGCGCACGCGCAGGGAGCCCAGCAACACCGAACCCTTGATGATCTCGCCGGTGCGCGGATCGGCGATGGACTGGCCGTAGGACCAGCCGCGGGTGGCGCGGTTCACCCAGTTGATGACGTTGTAGCGGACGTCGAGGGGGTCGGCGCCCTCCGGCATGATCTCGACGCGGTAGGCGTCCTTGAAGCCCGCCGCCTCGAAAGCCTTGGCCCACCAGGCCGCGCCCTGCTGCAGGGCGGTGCGCACCGGTTCCGGCGCGGCGCGGTCCACGTAGTAGACGATCGGCTTCTTCACCGGCGAGACCGCGGCCGAGGGATCCGTCTTCTCCAGCCGGAAGCGGCGCGCCAACCGAACGGCGATGTCGCGGTCCAGCGGCGCGCCGTAGTCGTAGACGATGGAATCAAAGCCGCCTGAACGCGGGTCGAACAGGCGCGGCTGGTAGCCGGGCTCCGGCAGCTTGATCAGGCTGTGGCGGATTGTCAGCGTCACGAACTTGGCGTCGGGCGCGATGTTGCGCGTCTCGGGACCCGGCCGCTCGAAGCTGAACGTCTCGCGGGCCTCGAACTCCAGGTTCTCCGGGAACACCTTCACCGCGCCGGGATCGGCAAGCGACAGATCCGGGACCAGCTTGAACTCGCCCTCGTCGGCCAGCTTCATCGCGCCGGCCACATTGCCCACGTCGCGGGTCAGGAAGCTGGCGATGTCGATGAGGATGCGGCCGTCAGCGGTGACGCCCTCGAC
>JBOHKZ010000326.1:0-4371 GCA_050729355.1 Phenylobacterium sp.
GACTGGGGCTGGGGCACCGACGACAGCGCCCAGGCCCTGGGACTGCTCCGCCGCTTCGGCTCGGTGACGGTGCTGAACGGCCACATCCACCAGGTGCTGCAGAAGGTGGAGGGCAATATCGCGTTCCACACCGCCCGCTCGACCGCATTCCCGCAACCCGCGCCCGGCCAGGCGCCGAGCCCCGGCCCGTTGAAGGTCCCGGCGGGCGAGCTGCGCAACGTGCTCGGCGTTCGCACCCTCACCGTGACCCGCGGCAGCCAGCCGCTCGCCGTCGTCGACGCCTCACTGGCCGTCTGAACCCCAGCTTCAGGACCCCCCACATGCAGCAGATACTCCACCGCGCCTCGCTGTGCGCCGTCGCCGCCCTGGCGGCCATCGCCCTGGGCGCTGCGGCGCCGGCGCCGAGCGCGATCGTCAAGATCGACAACTTCACCTTCGCGCCGCAGGTGCTGACCGTGGCGCCCGGAACCACCGTCACCTGGGACAACGAGGACGACACGCCGCACACCGTGGTCGCCAGCGACAAGTCGTTCCGCTCCAAGGCCATGGACACCGACGAGCGATATTCGATGACCTTCACCAAGCCGGGGACCTATGACTATTTCTGTTCGCTCCACCCGCACATGACCGCGAAGATCGTGGTCAAGGCGCCCTGAGGTCCTCGTCGAGCCATGACCGGCCGCATCCTCCCCTTCTCGCCCCTGCTGGCGGTCAGGCCAGCCGAGCCCCGGCTGAGCCTGGGCGGCTTCGGGCGCGTCCGGCGCCCTGCCGTGGCCGCCGACCAGACGCCGCTCGACCCGCGCGAGGCCGACCAGTTCCGCAGGCTGATGCTGCCGCTCATGGACAGCGCCTATAGCTTCGCCCGCTTCCTTTGCCGTGACGCCAGCGTGGCGGAGGACCTGGTGCAGGACGCCTTCCTGCGGGCCTTCCGCGGGTTCCGGGGATTCCGCGGCGGCGAGCCCCGGGCCTGGCTGTTCGCCATCGTGCGCTCCAGCTACGCCACCTGGGTGCAGCGGCGCGGCGAGGCGCACCCGGACGCGGAGGCCGCCCTGCAGGCGACGCCTTCCGACGATCCGTCGCCGGAAGCCGCGCTGGTGCAGCAGGGCGAGGCCGAGACCCTGCGCTCGGCGGTCATGGCCCTGCCCGAGCCGTTCCGCGAAACCCTGGTGCTGCGCGAATTCGAGGAGCTGAGCTATCGCGAGATCGCAAGCGTGACCGGGGTCCCGACCGGAACGGTGATGTCGCGGCTGTCGAGGGCCCGCCAGATGCTGCTCGCCGCCCTTCCGATCGAGGAGCTTCGGCCATGAGCGCCTGCCCCGACAAGGAAGCCCTGTTGCACGGCCTGCTGGACGGCGAACTCGACGCCGCCAACGCCCAGGCCTGCGAGACGCACCTGAAGACCTGCGCCGGCTGCGCCGAGGCGTTCGGAGAGCTGCAGGCGCTGAGCGCCCGGCTCTCGGCGCCCGGCGTCGCCTTCCGCGCCCCACCCGAGTTGCGCCGACGTATCGAAGGCGCAATCGGCGCCGAGGCCCGACCGCCACGCCGGCGCCTGTGGGCTGCCGCGCCCTGGGCGCTGAGCGCCGGGTTCGCCGCGCTCGCCGCCAGCATGGCGGTGGTCTCCATCGAGACCCAGACGCTGACGCTGGCCGACCAGCTGGTATCCAGCCACGTGCGCTCGACGCTCGCCTCGCATCTGGTGGACGTGCAGACCTCCGATCGCCACGTCGTGAAGCCCTGGTTCAACGGCAAGATCGACTTCGCCCCGCCGGTGCTCGAGCTGGCCGACGTCGGCTATCCCCTGGTGGGCGGGCGGCTGGACTATCTGGATAAACAGACGGTCGCGGCGCTGGTCTATCGGCGCAACCGACATGTCATCAACCTCTTCATCTGGCCGTCGAAGCCGGGGCTCTCGCCCTGGGCGGGACCGTCCGGACGCGGGGGTTATTCGGTGACCCACTGGCGAAGCCGCGGCCTGGAATTCTGGGCCGTCTCCGACATCGACGCCGCCGACCTGCAGGCCTTCCGCAAAGCCTTCGAGGCTCGCGCGCCGGCCTAGCCGCAGTCCTTCCTTCCGCCGCAACCAACCCTAGGGGCCGATCATGACGACCGCCGAAGGCGCCCGCACGCCTGCTCTTTTCCTGAACGCCGCCCCGACGCGGTACGACACGACGACCATCGTCATCCACTGGACGACGGCGGTTGTGGTGCTGGCGCTGTTCGCCAGCGGCTGGGGCATGAGCCTCGTCTCGGACGGCGAAGCCGCCCGCCAGCTGCTGACCCTGCACCGCTCGATCGGCGTCGCGGTCTGGACGCTTACCTGCCTGCGGGTGGGCTGGCGGCTGGCTGGCGCCCCCACCCCCGAGTTGCCCCGGCGCCTGCCGCCGATCGCCAGGCTCGGCGCGCGGATCAACGAGGCGGCGCTCTACGGTTTGTTACTGCTGCAGCCCGCGAGCGGAGCACTGCAGAGCCTCTATCGGGGCAAGCCGTTCGATCTCTTTCTCTGGCAGGTACCGGCGCTCCTGGCGCGCGACAAGGCGCAGGTTCACTACTGGCACGAGATCCACGAACGGGGCGCCTGGCTGCTGGCCGGCCTGGTCGCGCTGCACGCCGCCGCGGCCCTGTTCCACGCGCTGGTGCTGCGCGACGGGGTCTTCCAGCACATGGCTCCCGTCAGCCGTAGACGGCCGCGATGAGCCGCCCGGCGCGCTTGTCGCCCAGGAGGTCGGTGGACTGCTTGTTCATCACGTAGGCGCCGCCCAGCTTGCGGTCGGGGTCGGCGAAGGCGCAGGAGCCGCCCCAGCCGGAATGGCCGAACGTGCGGTCGCCCGGTCCCCAGGGATGCACCGCCTCGTTGCGCATGAAGCCCGCGCCCCAGCTCATGTCGAAGGGCAGCACCAGGTCCTGGCCGCGGATCCGCTCACGCGAGGCCTCGGCGATCAGGGCGGGCGAGAGGATGTCCTCGCCGTCCAGCCAGCCGTCATTGGCCAGCGCCCCCATCAGCCGGGCGAGGGCGTTGGCCGTGCAGTGCCCGTTGGCCGACGGGATCTCCATGCGCCGCCACTCCGCCTGGCCACGCCCGGCCGGCGATGACCAGGGCGTCAGGAAGGCGGCGGTGGTCGCGGCGTTCTGGTGGCCGAAGTTCGGCAGCGCATTGGGCCGTTGCAGCTCGGCGACGCGGTCGAACTCGCTGTCCGGCAAGCCGATCCAAAGGTCGAGCCCGAAAGGTTCGGCCAGGTCCTGGCGCAGCGCCGTCCCCATGGTCCGCCCCTCGATCCGCTTGAACACCTCGCCCGCCAGGTAGCCGAAGGTGATCGGGTGGTAGCCGCTGGCCGTACCGGGCGGCCAGAGCGGGGTCATGGCGGCGAGCTTGGCGCAGATGTGATCCCAGTCGAACCACTCGGCCGGCTCCATCGGATCGGGAAAGCCCGAGAGCCCGTCCTGGTGCGACAGCATCTGCTCGACGGTGACCGCACCCTTGCCTTGCTGGGCGTAGTCCGGCCAGATCGAGGCGACGGTCTGGGCGTAGTCCAGCTTCCCCTGGTGGACGAGCCGGGCCATCAGCAGGGCGGCCAGCGCCTTGGTGGTGGAGAACACCGGCGTGAGGGTGCGGGCGTCGAAGGGCCTGGTCAGCTTGCGGTCGGCGTGGCCGGCCCAGAGATCGACCACAACCTCTCCCGCTTCAACGAGCGTAAAGCGCGCGCCCAGCTCATCGCCCGCGGCGAAGTTGGCGGCGAAGGCGTCCTTGACGGCCGCGTAGCGGGGCGCGGCGGTTCCTGCGATCTCGACCATGCTCAGACCGTCGCCTTCTGTTCGAAACCTGTGCTGCCGTCATCGTCGGCCGCGGCCCGGACCACCGCGGTCACGCGAGCCGGACGAGGGCCCATGGCGCAAGCCCTCGCCATGTCGTCGACGGCCTGCGGGTCGCCGATCGCCAGGATCTCCACCGAGCCGTCGCGACAGTTGCGCACCCAGCCGTCGAGGCCGAGCGACCGCGCCGCGCCGATCGCCCACCAGCGGTAGCCGACGCCCTGGACGCCGCCTTCGATCCGCAGCCTGACGGCCTGCCGCGCCATCCCGAACGTCTCCGCGTTAGAGGCGCTCTATACGCATCTCCGCGCTCGGACGCACCAGCCTGGGACCCAGGGCCACGATGGGCAGCTCCGGGGCGCGCCAGTCCTGGGCGGCCTGCACCGCCTCGGCGGCGGCGCGCGCGGCACGTTCGGCGGCGGCGATCGGCGCCAGTCCCTCGACCAGTCCCGCGCCGAAGCTGGCGGTCACCAGGTCGCCGGTGCCGTTGGGGGCCTTGGGGAGCTTCGGGTGTGCGAACAGCGTGGCGGTCTCGGCGTCGACGAAGAGTATGCCGGTCTCGCA
>JBOHKZ010000327.1:0-6707 GCA_050729355.1 Phenylobacterium sp.
GCGCTGGCAAGGGCGAGAGTCA
Organism: Phenylobacterium sp.; assembly: GCA_050729355.1. GTDB lineage: Bacteria > Pseudomonadota > Alphaproteobacteria > Caulobacterales > Caulobacteraceae > Phenylobacterium. Next base: position 23 of record JBOHKZ010000327.1, read on the forward strand.
GCACTGAAGCTGAGCCGAATTTTCGTAGGATTTCTAAAGACAAAAATACCCCCTGACCGCCGGGGAGGGCGGCCTGACTGCAATGCGAGAGATGACGAAGGACCGCGCGCGGCGGCGGCTGATCAGGTCAGCGACAGGAGTTCCGACAGGCGAGGAAGCTTGGCATTGCCGATGAAAACTCCTGCGTTGAGGCGGGAGACGCGCGGGCCCATCCCAGTGGTCCGCACGCCTCCCCGGCCGGCGCGGCTGAAGGGAGGAGGGCGCGTCGACGTCAATACCTACTCATTGAATAGGAATTGAGTCCTTGCAGATTTTCTATTGGGCCTTCGGGTTTTTTCCGCGGAGCGTCCGGAGCCGCGACCGTGGCGCGGGGGAGGCCTGGGCCGCAGCGGCGACTTCGACGTCCGCCGCGACCTGGCTCGGGCGCGCAATCTCGCCGATCAGCCCTCCGGGCCGATGCGATCGCACACCCCGGGCGGCGCCGTGAAATGCCGGCGCCGCCTTTGGGCGGGTCTCTACGTCACCCGATGTAGGTCTTCACCAGGTCGTAGAGGTAGTCGCGGCCGTCGTAGAGCGAGCGCACGCTCATGCGCTCATTGAGGCCATGGGCGTTGTTCTTCTCGTCGCCGAAGACGCCAGGGACGCCGTAGACCGGCATCTTGATCTGGCCGAAGTAGACCGCGTCGCTGGCGCCCGCACCGACGGAGGGCAGCAGGGTCACGCCCGGGAAGTGCTTGGCGGCCACCGTCGTCATCGGGCCGATCACCTTCGGGTCGAGGGCCGGCGGGATGGCGATCGGCTTGTCGGGGTTGTTCGCCGTCACCGTGACCGCCGGGTCGCCGATCACCTTGATCAGCGTTTGGCGGGTCTCCTCCACGGTTTCGCCCATGAAGATGCGGCAGTTGATGTTGGCCGTGGCCCGCTGCGGCAGTGCGTTAGGCGCATGACCGGCGGACAGCAGGGTCGCCACGCAGTTGGTGTGCAGGATGGCGTTGATGCCGGGATCGGTCATGGCGAGCTTCGCCGCCGCGGCGTCCGACGGGTTGGCCAGCAGGGCCTTCAGTGCGTTGCCGGCCGCGTCGCCGCGCGCCGCCCGTGGGGCGAAGGCCGCCCGGGTGGTGTCGGAGAGCTTCACCGGAAAAGTGTAGGCGCGGATCTTCTCGAGCGCGTCGGCCAGCTGGTAGATCGCGTTGTCCGGCCGCGGCCGCGACGAGTGGCCACCCGGGTTCGTCACGGTCAGCTTGAAGTCCTGGTAGGCCTTCTCGCCGGCGCCGACCGACAGCATCTCGCGTTTGCCGTTCGGGTCGAGACGTCCGCCGCCGCCTTCGTTCAGCCCGAAGTCCGCCTGCACGAGGTCGGGGCGGTTCTTGGCCAGCCAGTTGGCGCCGTTGAACGCGCCGTCGCTTTCCTCGCCGCAGGTCAGCGCGAGCTTCAGGGTGCGCTTGGGCGCGGCCTTCGCGGCCTTCAGGCGGATGAAGGTATCAACCCAGATCGCGTCCAGCCCCTTCATGTCGGCTGCGCCGCGCGCGTAGAAATAGCCGCCTTCCTCCACCAGAACGAAGGGGTCGCGCGTCCAGTCCTCGCGGTTGGCTTCGACGACGTCCAGGTGGCCCAGCAGCAGGACCGCGCCGGCCTTGGGATCGGAGCCCTTCAGGATCGCGGTCACTCCGCCGTCCTTCGGATGCGCCGGATCGGCGAAATAGGTGATGTCGGCGTCGGCATAGCCGGCGGCCTTCAGGCGCGCGCCCATCTTCGCCGCGGCGGCCGTGCAGCTACCTACCGACAGCGAGGTGTTGGTCTCCAAGAGCTCTTTATAGATCGCGCGGAACGCCTCCTGGTCCGGCCGGAGCGGCGCGTCCTGCGCGCTCGCTAACCCCGGGGCCAGCATCAACAGCCCGACCAAACCCGCCTTGAATCCACGCATGCGAACGCTCTCCGTTACTAGATGCGGCAATCAAGCATGGCCTTATGCCGGACGAAAGCCCGCAGCCTAGGCCGCGACGGTCTCGTTGCAGTCTGCACCCGCCTGGCTCAGGCGTGCGATCTCGCCGATCAGAACGGCGGGCGAGATCGGCTTGCCGACCACCCCGTCCATCCCGGCGTCGAGGTAGGCGGCGCGCTGGTGCGACAGGACGTTGGCGGTCAGGGCGACGATCGGCGTCCGCGAGGCGGGGCCGCCCCGGGCGCGGATGCGGCGCGCGGCTTCCAGGCCGTCAATGCCCGGCATCTGCACGTCCATCAGGATCAGGTCGAAGGCGCCCGCCGCGGCCGCCTCGACGCCGAGGTAGCCGTCTTCCGCCGTGACCACCTTGGCGCCCATGGCTTCCAGCAGCTTGGTTGCGATCATCCGGTTGGTGGGATTGTCCTCGACGACCAGGATATCCAGGCCTTCGAGCACCGGCTCGAGGGTGTCAGCCGCGAAGACCCGCGCGGCGGCAGGTTCCGCGGCGATCTCCAGCCAGAACGTGGACCCCACGCCCAGCTCGGAGACGAGGCCCACGTCGCCGGACATCATCTCGGCGAGCTTGCGGGTGATGGTCAGGCCCAGGCCCGAGCCGCCGAACTTGCGGGTGGTGGAGGCGTCGCCCTGGTCGAACCGCTGGAAGATTCGCGCCTGAACGTCCGCGGCCACGCCGACGCCGGTGTCCTGGACCTCGAAGCGCAGGATGCCGGGGCGCGGCGTCATGCAGCGCACGGTGACTGAGCCCTTCTCGGTGAACTTCACGGCGTTGCCCACCAGGTTGAACAGCGCCTGGCGCAGCCGAACGGGGTCGGACCGCACCCAACCTGTCGCCGGATCGGCCTCGACGCGCAGGCTCAGGCGCTTGCCGTCGGCCTGCGGCCTCAGGAGGCGGACCACGCCTTCCAGAAGCGCGGCGGGGTCCACCGCCTCGCTCACCAGCTCCAGCCGGCCGGCCTCGATCTTGGAGAAGTCGATGACGTCGTTCAGCAGCTCGGCCAGCATCTGGCCGCAGCTCAGCGCGTCGTCCAGCATCCCGCGGCCTTCTTCCGACAGGTTCTCGGCCTTCAGAAGGTGCAGCACGCCCATGACGCCGTTCATCGGCGTACGGATCTCGTGGCTCATATTGGCCAGGAAGGCGGCCTTGGCCTCGCCGGCGGCCTCGGCGGCCTGCTGGGCGTCGCGCAGGGCCAACTCCTGGCGCTTGCGGTCGTCGAAGTCCTGGACCAGGCCCACGGCCTTCAGCCAGCGGCCGTTGCGGCCGGTCTTCAGGTGGTGCGAGACGCGAATCCAGCGGGTCTCGCCGTCAGGCCGCATAATCCTAGCCTCGAACCCCTCGCCGGAGGTCTTGGAGCCGGCGTGCAGGGCGCGGAACGACTCGCGCACATGCGGCAGGTCTTCGGCGACGAAGCCCGGGAAGCGAAGCTGGGTGGCCTCCTCGTAGGTGGCGTTGGTCTGGCCGGTGAGCTTCACGAACTCCGGGGAAGCCCAGAACGTCTTGGCGACGTGGTCGATCTCGTAGACGCCGGCCTCGGCGGCCTCCAGCGCCAGCTTCAGCCGCTTGGCGTTGACCTGGGCCTCGCGGCGCGCCTTGCGCATCTGCTGCTCGCCGCGCTTGGCGGCGTCGCGGGCTTCGGCGAGTTCAGTGATGTCCTCCGAAAGCCCGCGCAGGCAGAAGACGCCGCCCGGGCGCGGCTCGGTGCGGAAGGTCGCCCGGTAAGTCCGCCAGCGGCCGCCGACCTTCAGCCGGTGCTGCAGTTGTCCGGGCTCGCCTGAGCGCACCGACTGGGTCATCCCCTCGCTGGTCTTCTTGCGGTCGGCGGGATGCACCTGGTCGTAGAACAGTTCAGGCGTGGCGATATCCTCGGCGGTGAAGCCGGTGAGCGTCAGGAGGTCCTTGGACCACTCGATGCGGCCTTCCAACGGCTCGAAAGACCAGGCGCCGACGCCGGCCGCTTCGCTGAGCAGTCGCCGGGTGCGGCGCGCCTCGTCCAGCTCCTCGGCCCTGGCCCGCTCATCGGTGATGTCGCGCATGGTGACGATCAGCGAGCCGTCGGCGACCTTCTGGGTGCGTGCGGCGAACCAGCAGTAGTCGCCGCTCTTCAGCCGTGTACGGATCTGGCTCTCGGAAAGCTCGCCGACGGCCAGGGCGCGGATGCTGATGCGGATGCCTTCGATGTCTTCCGGATGGAAGAAATCCAGCGCGGGAGCGCTCGCGAGGTCGGCTTCCTCCCAGCCCGTCAGCTGCTTCCAGGCTGCGTTGGTCAGCTTGAAGCGGCCGTCGGGGCCGATCACGTGCATAAGGTCCCGGCTGTTCTCGAACAGCCAGTGGATCATCTCATCACGGTCGGCGGCGCGTTTTGCGCTCTCTCCAGCCATCCACATCCCCCAAATGCGGGAGGTGACATAGCCTACCGGAAGTAAACGCGAGGTTTTACCGCCCAGCCTCAGGGCTAGAAGGCGTTTTCACCCGTAATCGCACGACCGAGGATCAAGGCGTGCACGTCATGCGCGCCTTCGTAAGTGTTGACGGTCTCCAGGTTCGCCGCGTGACGCATCACGTGATACTCGCCGGATATTCCGTTGCCGCCGTGGATATCTCGCGCTTCACGTGCAATTGCCAAGGCTTTCCCGCAATTGTTGCGTTTCATCAGGCTGATGGCCTCGGGGACCCAGGCGCCTTCGTCGATCAGCCGGCCCAGGGCGAGCGCGCCTTCGAAGCCGAGCGCGATCTCGGTCTGCATGTCGGCCAGCTTCTTCTGGATCAGCTGGCGGGCCGCGAGGGGCTTGCCGAACACCTTGCGGGTCTGGGTGTATTCGCGGCTGGCGTGCAGGCAGAACTCCGCCGCGCCCATGGCGCCCCAGGCAATGCCGTAGCGCGCCTTGTTCAGGCACGAGAACGGGCCGCGGAGGCCGGAGACGTTCGGCAGCATCATGTCTTCCGGCACGAACACGTCGGCCAGGGCGATCTCGCCCGTCACCGAGGCGCGCAGCGACAGCTTGTTCATGATCTTCGGCGTCGTGAAGCCGTCCGACCCGCGATCCACCAGGAAGCCGCGGATCTGCCCGTCCAGCTTGGCCCAGACCAGCGCGACGTCGGCGACCGGCGAGTTGGTGATCCACATCTTCGACCCGTTCAGGACGAAGCCGCCGTCGACCTTCTTGGCGACCGTGCGCATCGACGCCGGGTCGGAACCGCCGTCGGACTCGGTCAGGCCGAAGCAGCCGATGATCTCGCCCGTCGCCATGCCGGGCAGGTACTTGCGCCGCTGTTCCTCCGACCCGAAGGCGTAGATCGGGTACATCACCAGCGACGACTGCACGCTCATCGCCGAGCGGTAGCCGCTGTCGATCGCCTCGATCTCGCGGGCGATCAGGCCGTAGGCCACGTGGTTCACGCCGGCGCAGCCATAGTCTTCCGGCAGCGTCGGGCCCAGGAAGCCCAGCGCGCCCATCTCGGTCATGATCTCGCGGTCGAACCGCTCTTCGGCGAAGGCCGAGACCACGCGGGGCAGGAGCTTCTCGCGGGCATAGGACCGCGCGCTCTGCCAGACCATGCGTTCGTCCTCGGAGAGGCGCGACTCCAGGTCCAGGGGATCGTCCCAGCGAAAGGTCTTCTGGCCCGCGGCCGTATCGAGCGGCATTGAAATGTCTCCTGAAAGAATGCGGGCCTTATGACCGGAATTCAGGTCCCCGTGTAGACGCCTTTGCGCTTCTCGGTGAAGGCGAGGCGGGACTCCTTCACATCGTTGGGCGCGCGGCGGGCGTAATAGAGGCCGGCGGTCTCGTAGCGCAGCGCGGCTTCGAGCTCTGCGTCGGTGTTGTGCTGCAGGACCCGCTTCGAGGCCCGGAGCGCCACCGGCGGCCAGCGGGTCATTTCCTCGGCATAGGCGATTGCCGCGTCCAGCAACTCGGCGGCGGGGACCAGGCGGTTCAGCAGGCCCAGGCGCAAAGCTTCGTCCGCCTCCACCGCACGGCTGGTGAAGATCAGGTCGGCCGCTGCCGCGTAGCCCACGATGCGCGGCAGGAAGAAGCTCAGGCCGCTGTCCGGCGACAGCGAGCGTTCGATGAAGACGCTCTTGAAGCGGGCGTGCTCGGACCCGATGCGGACGTCGCAAGCAAGCGCGGTGGACATGCCCGCGCCCGCGGCCACGCCGTTGATCGCCCCGATGACCGGCTTGTCGAGGTTTGCCCACATCATCGCCCAGCGGCCCACCCAGCCCATCTCGTCCAGCCGGTCCTCCTGGTCCTTTGGTTCCGGGAGCTTGCCGGTGGCGGCGGGACCGGTTCCCAAGAGGTCGGCGCCGGCGCAAAAGCCTCGACCGGCCCCGGTCAGCACTAAGGCGCGCACCTCGTCATCGGCCCTCACCACGCCCACGGCTCGCGTCACGTCGCTGCGCAGGTCGGTCGAAATGGCGTTCAGCCGGTCGGGCCGGTTCAGCGTCAGGATCGCGACCGTTCCGCGCCGCTCCAGGGTAATGGCTTCGTAGTCGCCGGCGTCGTAGGCCATGACGATCCTCCCTTATTTTCCGGCAGCATCGCGCCGATCCGCGGGCAGGTCGAATCCCGCGATCCGCTTTTGCAAATCATTCTCATTGCCAAGCCTCTGGGGGCTAGTTAAGAACGCTTCGCAATATCAGTTTGAGCTTGGAGAGCGTAATGCGGGGCGGGGTTATCGGATATCGGAAGGCGCGGCCGACGCGGCTGGGGCTGGCCATGCTGGCC
>JBOHKZ010000328.1:0-2941 GCA_050729355.1 Phenylobacterium sp.
CAGTAAGGACTTGAACTTTGACAAAAGCGTCGCGGTGACCGAGGGCGCCGAAACCGGCGACTACGCGGCGGCCGTGACCGCTCTTCGCAGCCCGCAGTTTCAAATTCCCCAAGAGACCCGCGCCGCCCTACTGTCAGGATATGAGGCTCTGGCGTCGGGTGACTCCCAGGCGAAGACGAAGGCGGTCCAGGCGCTGCTTGCGCTGCCCCAGGGCAAGCAGAGCGAGACAGTCGCAACTTTGCTGGGGGCTCTGGGCGCGAACCGCGAGGCCTTACAGGTCGCGGCGCAAAGACCATGGCTCTTCTGGCGCCGAAGCATGCGCGGCGTCTTGAGCGAACCTGCCTTTCCCGCCGTTGCGGAACAGCTCGGCCTCATGACCTATTGGAAAACATCGCGCACGAAGCCCGACGTATGCCTGACAAACAGCGCGCCGCCCTTTTGTCGTATGATCTAGGTTCCGTTTCCGATCTCGAGACTGGCGAGCCGGTCCGCCCCGCTGACGATCAGATAATCGCGTAGGGAGAGCTTTCGACGAGCGGAATGCCCCGAAACGGGCAAAGAGACATCCGGCTCTTGGTCCCCGAGCAGTGCAACAATGTGCACGGAAGTTCACAACGTTCCCACGTCATACTGGGCTCGTCGACGATGCTGAAGCGCCATCCAGTCGCGAACCGTTTCAGGCGGTTGTGGTCGAGCCGCAGTCGTGGCATCGGAGATCGAGAGGTTGGCGACATTGACTTCGTTGTGCCCCATGTGTGCCCCATCGCGCTCAGCCAGCACCGAAGCCCTTATCTAAGTCGTTGATTTGTCTAGCGTGGCCCGGTAGCTCAGCCGGATAGAGCAGAGCTTTCCTAAAGCTAAGGTCGGGGGTTCGAGTCCCTCCCGGGCCGCCACTTCAAGTCATGGGGATACGCCCGGTTGGCATGGATCACGCCAACCGGGACAGCGGTCCTAGAACGTCTTGGAGGCCCGCACGCCCCAGGTCCGGGGCGTCCCCACGAAGCCGCGCATCAGCGTCGCGCCCGTCGAGGGCACGCGGACGCCGAAGAGCGAGTCCAGGATCTGCGGGAACTTCTGGCGGAAGACGATCTCGTTGCTCAGGTTCTCGCCGAACAGCGCCACGTTCCAGCTCTTGTCCGGGCTCGTGAGCGTGATGCGGGCGCCGTACATCGTGTAGCCGTCCACCACGCCCTGCCGGCTGAGGTCGCTCGTCGAGTAGTAGGAGCTCGTGTAGTTGGCGTCGCCGCGGATCGCCGCCGTGAAGCCGCCGAAGAACGGGTCGGTCCCGTACTCCGCGCCGACGTTCCACTGCCACTTGGGCGAGAAGGTCGCCGTGCGGCCGGTCAGATCCTGCACCGTGGGGCATGACGTGGCCGTTCCGTTACAGGCCGGCAGGCCCGGCGCGGTGTGGTTCGACGTGAACTCGGAGTCCAGATAGGCCACGCCGAAGTCGAGGCCCACATGGCTCTCCGGCCGCGCCTGGCCCTCAAGCTCGAAGCCCTGCGAGCGGATCGAGCCGGCGTTGCGGACGATGAAGCTGGTCCCGTCGAACGAACGCTCCTGGAAGTTGTCGAGGGTCGTCCGATAGAGTGTCGCGTTCAGCAGCAGGCGCCGGTCGAACAGAACCGACTTCACGCCGCCTTCCCAGTCCTTGGAGGTCTCCGAGTCGAAAAGGCGTCGCGCGCCGAGCGCCGGGGTGCCGCCCGCCGAGTTCAGGCCGCCGGACTTGTAGCCCGTCGAGTAGGTCACGAAGGCCATCACGTCGTCGGTGGCGCGCCAGTTGAGGCTCGCCCGCCAGGACGGCTGGTCGTCGTCGAACTTCAGCGCGACGTTCTCCGGCGCCCGCAGCAGCGCCGCGGTGGGGTTGGCGAGGACCTGGATGAACACCCCGTCCTTCTTGTCCCAGGTCTGGCGCGCGCCGAGGATCAGGTCGACAGTCGGCGTGATCGCGAAGTTGGTCTGGAGGTAGACCGCCTTGCTGGTGGCGTTCTGCTCGAACTGGCTGGTGGCGGCGCCGATCTTCGGGGCGGCATTGCAGGCGCCGACCAGCGGCGGGGCGGCGGCGGCCACGGCGAAGCTGCAGTAGCGGCTCCCCAGGTTGAACCGCTCGCCGATCCCGTAGTCTTCATCGAAGTAGTAGAGGCCCGCCACGAAATCGAGCCGCCCGTCGAGCAGCGCGCCCTTGGGGGAGATCAGCTGGAGCTCGTGGCTCTGGCTCTCGCTGTCGAACGAGGCGTCGCGGCTCAGCAAATCCAGCGGCGTGAAGACCACGTCGCCGTCGCTCTGGTTGTTCTTCCAGTCACGATAGGAGTCGATCAGTCGCAGGGTGTAGCCGTTGAAGTCCCACGACAGGTCGCTGGTCAGGCCCCACTGCCGGTCCTTGAGGTCCAGGTTGGTCATGAACTGCGAGATGGTGCGGCTGGGCGGATAGGTCAGCATCGGACCCGGCGTGCCGACGCGCGCCGCGAAGTTGGTGAGCTGCTGGGCGGAGGCGGTCGAGGTATCGACCTGGTTCAGCGGCACGCCGTCGCCGTTGGTGCGGGCGTAGTCGGCGCGGAAGGTCCAGGTCACGTCGTCGGTCACCGACCACTTGGCCGAGGCCCGGCCGGCGACGGTGTCGCTCGCGCCGTAGGTTTTCCCGTCGAGACGGTTCTTGATGTAGCCGTCGGTCTCGTTGGCGATGCCCGCGAAGCGCAGCGCGAGCTTGTCGTTGACCGGCACGTTGACCATGCCCTCGGCCTGATACGTGCCGTACGAGCGGGCCTCGCCCGCCAGCTTGGCCGCGAAGCTGTCGCCCGGCGCGTTGGTTTTCACCGAGATCGCGCCGACGGTGGCGTTACGGCCGAACAGGGTGCCCTGCGGTCCGCGCAGGATCTGCACGTTCGCGATGTCGCGGAACTCCATCGCCGCACCGACGGCGCGGCCCATGTAGACGTCGTCG
>JBOHKZ010000329.1:0-8248 GCA_050729355.1 Phenylobacterium sp.
GTCGTAGATCTCGCGGGCCAGAAGCCGCAGCAGCAGGCCGATCATGCCGGACGCGTGGCCCAGCATCCGTTCCACCGCCAGATGGGTCTTACCCGTGTTGGTGGGACCCAGCACCGCCACCAATCTCGGCGGAGCCGCGCCCGAGGGGCGGTCGCTCATGACATTAAGTTGGGGACTGGCGGAGAGTCGGGCAAGCGCCGCTACTCGGGACGCACCTGCGTCGTGTTGAGGCGGAACCCCAGGGGCAGCAGCTGCTCGATCGTTTGGCGCCCGACCTCCCCGCCGGGGGCGAGGCTGACGATCTCGCAGCCCTCGGTCGCGAACTCGAAGATCTTCTGACGGCATCCGCCGCAGGGCCAGACCAGCTCCGGCAGGGACGAGGCGACGTAGACGCGCGCGATGGACTTCCGGCCATCGGTCACGGCGGCGGAGATCGCGCTGGCCTCGGCGCAGACGCCCTGCGGATAGGCCGCGTTCTCGACGTTGACGCCGTAGTGCAACGCCCCGTCGGGACCTTCCACCACGGCCGCCACATGGACGCCGGAGTAGGGCGCGTGCGCATTGGTCAGCAGTCGCCGCAGCTCCTTGGCGATGGTCGCGGCGTCGGTCATGGGCGGAGGCGTCCCGGACGGTTCAAGGGACGTAGAAGTCTACGGCCGCGCTTCGGCCGCGTCCATTACCGCACTTTAATGTGCGACAGATTGCTCGCGCCGCGCGAGCCGCTAGGGTCCCGCCACAACGCCTTGGGGAATCCTCACAACATGACCGCCAATCGCCGCCAGATGCTGCTGACCGCGGCTGCCGCAGGTATCGCTGCGACCACGCCAGCTCTGGCGCTCGCCGCCGCCGGCCGCCCCGTCGCCGACCCGAAGCTCGCCGCGCTTCTCGACGCCTTCGTCGACGAGATGCTGCGCGCCTCACCGGAGAACGCCACGGGCCTTGGCCTCGACACCGGCAAGTACGCCGGCGCGCGCACCAAGCTCGATGACCGCTCCGCCGCCGCCCGGCGCAAGCAGGTCGCCGATTTCGCCGACCGCGCCAGGCGGCTGGCGGCGCTGCCCCGCACGGGCCTGAACAGCCACGACCTGACCCTCTACGACACGGTGCTCTACGCCATGCAGGCCGGCGCGGAGGGCGGCAGGTTCTCCTACGGCGGCGACTTCGCCACGCCCTATGTGGTCAGCCAGCAGGGCGGCGTGGCCGCCAACGGCGCGGAGTTCCTGAACGCCCAGCACCAGATCAACGCCAAGGCCGACGCCGACAGCTACCTCGCCCGCCTAGGCCTGATGGGCGATGCGCTCGACCAGGAGACCGCGAGGATCAACCAGGACGCCGCGGCCGGGGTGATCCTGCCGGACTTCATCCTGGCCAAGGTGCTCGGACAGTTCTCCGACTTCCGCAAGACGCCGGCGGCCGAGACCGGCTTCGTCAAATCGGTGACGGAGCGCGCCAAGGCCAAGGGCATCGAGGGCCACTACGCCGGCCAGGCCACGGCGCTCGTCGAGCAGAAGGTGTTCCCGGCGCTCGACCGCCAGATCGCCGCCCTGAAGGCTCTGCAGCCCAAGGCCAAACACGAGGCGGGCGCGTGGACCCTGCCCGATGGCGCCGCCTACTACGCCTGGGGCCTGAAGATGGGCACCACCACGAAAATGACGCCCGCCGAGATCCACCAGATGGGCCTCGAGCAGGGCGCGGCCCTCGACGGCCAGATGGACCAGCTCCTGAAGTCACAGGGCTTCACGCAAGGCACGGTCGGCGAGCGGATGAGCGCGCTGACCAAGGACCCGCGGTTCCTCTATCCCAACACCGACGCCGGCCGCGCCGAGCTGATCGCCTACCTGAACGGCGCGATCGCCGGCATCCGGCCGCACATGACCGAGCTCTCGAAGTTGGGGCTGAAGGCGGCGGTGCAGGTCAAGCGCGTGCCGCCGGATATCGAGACGGGCGCTGGCCTCGGCTACATGAACTTCGCCTCGCTCGATGGGACCCGGCCGGCGATCTACTACGTGAACCTGGCCGACACCGGGAACTGGCCGCGCTACACGCTGACCAGCCTGACCATGCACGAGGCGATCCCGGGGCACGCCTGGCAGGGCGCCTACCTCGCCGAGCGGCAGAACGAGATCCACCGGATCAGCTCGCTGATCGGCTTCAACGCCTTCACCGAGGGCTGGGCGCTCTACGCCGAGCAACTGGCCGACGAGGTGGGCATGTACAAGGGCGACCCGCTGGGCCAGCTCGGCTACTTCCAGGCCCAGCGCTTCCGCGCCGCGCGGCTGGTGGTCGACTCGGGCATCCACGACAAGCGCTGGAGCCGCGAGAAGGCCATCGAATGGATGGTCGGCGCCACCGGCCGCTCGACCGGCGCCATCACCAGCGAGATCGACCGCTACTTCGTCACGCCCGGCCAGGCCTGCGGCTACAAGGTGGGCCACACCGAGATCGTGCGTCTGCGCGAAAAGGCCAAGACGGCGCTCGGATCGAAGTTCGACGTCCGCGACTACAACGACGTCGTGGTCGCCACCGGCGGCGCGCCGCTGACCGTCCTGGAGTCGGTGATCGACCGCTACGTGGCCGGCGCGAAGAAGGCCTAGAGGTAGGCCCGCGCGAAGAACACCAGGGTCGTGGCCACGGTGATCGTCAGGATCATCGCGCGTAGCACGACCCTGGGCAGCCGGCGTCCCAGTCGGGCTCCGAAATACCCCCCGGCCACCGCGCCTGCCATGACCGCGAGGGTCTCTGGCCAGCTTACGTTGCCGCTTGCGATAAAGAGGATGACGGCCACGGAATTGGCCGCGGCGAGCATCAGGGTCCGCAGCGGCGTGAGGACGACGATGTCCGCCTCGGTCAGCAGGCTCCAGGCGGCCAGCATCATCAGGCCCACGGCGCCTCCGAAATAGCCTCCGTAGATCCCAAGGGCGAATTGTGCGGCGAGGATGGCGCGTGGGCCGGCCCGCAGGCCCAGGCGGCGCAGGCTTCGGTTGATGCGAGGGCCGAGGGCGAGGGTGATCGTAGCGGCCAGCAGCAGCCAGGGAATGATCAGGTCGAAAGCGGCTTCCGAGGTGGCCAGCAGCAGGACCGCGCCCACCAGCCCGCCCGCCAGGCTGAGGGCGGCAAGCGCGCGGGTCGAAATCCCTTCGAGGGGCGCCATGTCGCGCCGATAGGCCCAGGCGCTGGCGAGAGCGCCCGGCAACAAGGCGGTGGAGCTCGACGCGTTGGCGATAGTCCCCGGCAATCCCACGGCGGCCAGGGCCGGCAGGGAAACGAAGGTGCCGCCGCCGGTGACGGCGTTCATCGCTCCAGCCAGGAGGCCGGCGCCCAGCAATAGGGCGAGGTGCTGAGCATCGGGACTGGAGACGAGCATGGAAGTCATCGGCCCCCCCGCTACCGGTGTTGCAGCGGGCGTTGTTACGATCCCGGCCGCAATGTCGCCTTCCAGCTGTCTAGCCTAGTCCTTTTGAGGCGCCCCTAGTCCAGCGTCCGACGGTAGCGGGCCATCGCCATCGCGGTGACGACACAGACGAAGGCGATCAGCGCCAGGAGCTCGCGCCACATGTCCTCCATGCCCTGGCCCTTCAGCAGCGCGCCGCGGACCACGCGCAGGAAGTGGGTGACCGGGATCGCCTCGCCCAGCCACTGGGCCCAGACCGGCATGCCGCGGAACGGGAACATGAAGCCCGAGAGCAGGATCGACGGCAGCAGGTAGAAGACCGTCATCTGCATGGCCTGCAGCTGCGACCGCGCCAGGGTGGAAATCAGGAACCCGAGCGCCAGTGAGCCCACGATGAACAGGCTGACCCCCAAGGACAACCCGATCCAGCCGCCCTGCATCGGCACGTCGAACAGGAAGCGCGCCAGGGTCAGGATGATCACCGTCTGGACGAGGCCGATGATCACGTAGGGCGCCAGCTTGCCGGCCATCACCTCCAGCGGCTCGACGGGCGTCGCCAGCAGGGACTCCATCGTGCCGCGCTCGGTCTCGCGGGTGACGCTGAGGGCGGTCATCATCACCAGGGTGAGGGTGAGGATCACCCCAAGCAGGCCCGGCACGATGTTGTAGGCCGTGATGGCCTCGGGATTGTAGCGGGCGTGGACCACCACCTCGAACGGCGGGAGCGTCGCGGCCTGTGGCGCCAGCGCGCCCTTCAGGTCGTGCGCCAGGGCCTGGCGGGGCAGGGCGGCGAGCGCGGCCACCGCGCCGCCGGTGGCCGCAGGGTCGGTGGCGTCTGCCTCGACCAGGATCTGGGCCTTGTCGCCCCGCGCCACGCGGCGCGTGAAGTCGCCCGGGATGGTGACGGCGAACTGCACGTCGCCCCGCCGGATCATCTCGTCCAGTTCGGCCGGCGAGCGCGCCTGGGCCACCAGGTCGAAATAGCTGCTGTGGTCGAGGGCGCCGACGATCGAGCGCGCGAAGACGCTGTTTTCCTGCACCAGCACGGCGGTCGGCAGGTGGCGCGGGTCCGAGTTGATCGCATAGCCGAACAAGAGGAGCTGGAGCACCGGGATGCCCAGCATCATGGCGTAGGTGACCCGGTCGCGGGTGAGCTGCTTGATCTCCTTGATCATCACCGCGAGGACCCGGATCCACGAGAACCCGTTCATGCGAAGTTGTCCTCTGCCTGGCCCATGAGCTGGATGAAGACGTCCTCCAGCGTGGGCTCCACCTCGCTCCAGCGGTAGGGCGGCTTGCGCCAGGGGGCGATCGCGGCCTCCAGCGCCTTGCGGTCGGTCCCGCTGACGTGCAGGGCGGCGCCGAACGGAGCGACGGTCTCGACGCCGGGTCTGCCCGCGAGCAGCGGAGAGAGCTTGCCGACGTCGGGGCCTTCGCCGTGGAAGGTGACGAGGTGGGAGCCCGCCACAACCTCGTCCGCCGTACCCCGTGCGATGAGCTTGCCGTAGCTGATGTAGGCGATCTCATGGCAGCGCTCGGCCTCGTCCATATAGTGGGTGGAGACCAGTACGGTCAGGCCTTCGGCGGCCAGGACGTGGATCTCGTCCCAGAAGGTGCGCCGCGCCTTGGGATCGACGCCGGCGGTGGGCTCGTCGAGCAGCAGCAGCCTGGGCTCGTGCAGGGTGGCGGAGGCCAGCGCCAGCCGCTGCTTCCAGCCGCCGGAAAGCGAGCCGGCCAGCTGGTTGCGCCGTCCGGTGAGGCCGAGCCGTTCAAGCGCCGCATCCACCCGCTCGGCGCGCCGGTCGAGGCCGTAGACGCGGGCGGTGAACTGCAGGTTCTCGGCGATGGTCAGGTCCTCGTAGAGCGAGAACCGCTGGGTCATGTAGCCGGTCCGGCGCTTGATCTGGTCGGCCTGGCGAATGATGTCGAAGCCCAGGCAGGCCCCCGATCCAGAGTCCGGCGTCAGCAGGCCGCAGAGCATGCGCAGCGTGGTGGTCTTGCCCGAGCCGTTGGGCCCCAGGAAGCCGCAGATCCGGCCCTCCTCGACCTGGATCGAGAAATCCTGCACGACGTGCTTGTCGCCGAAGCTCTTGTTGAGCCCGGCCACGTCGATGGCCAGGGTCACTTGAGGGGCTCCACATCCACCGGCTGGCCCGGGTTCAGCCGTGCCGAGGGCCGTGCCTCGACCAGGTAGACCAGCCGGTCGCGCGCCTCGCGGCTGTAGATCACCGGCGGCGTGAACTCCGGGCGCGGGCTGACGTAGGCGATGCGGGCGGTCAGGCCCTTGGCGCAGCCGTCGCAGGTGAAGCGGACCGTGCGGCCGATCCGATAGGCGGCCAGCGACTTCTCCGGCACGAAGAACCGTACCTTGATCCGTTCGTCTGGGAGCAGGCTGAGGATCGGCTGGTTGGCCGGCGCCCACTCGCCCTGCTGGAAGAAGACGTCCTCGACCCGGGCCGGGCCGGGCGCGGTCGGCGAAACGTCGGTCACGCGGGCGGCGGCGCCGGTAAGACTGGCGGTCGCCTGGTTCACGCGGGCGTCGGCGGCGCGGATCTGGTCCTCTCGGGCGCCCAGGGCTGCGGAGTCGCGCTGCTTGCGGGCTGCGGTCACCGTGGCGCGCGCGGCCTGGGCGCTGGCGCGGGCTTCATCGAGGGCGGCCTTGGACTCGAAGCCCTTGTCCGCCAGGGTCGAAACGCGGCGAAACCTGGCGTCGGCGTCGCGCGCCGTCGCTTCGGCCGCGGCGATGTTGGCCTCGAGCACCGCCAGCTCGACCGGCCGCTGACCCTTGCGGACATCCTGCGCCTGGGCCTGGGCGGCGGCGACCTCGGCGGCGGCCTGGTCGCGGGCCGAGGACACCTGCTGCGGATCGACGACGAACAGCCTGGCGCCGACCGCGACCGTATCGCCGCGCGCCACGTACATCGAGGTCACGGTCCCGGCGACCGGCGCGGCCAGGTAAAGCGGCTCGCCCTCGATATAGCCGGTGAGCGTCTCGGTGCGGCCAAGGCGCGGGATCAGGATCACCAGGGCGACGATCACCAGTCCGACCAGGAGCAGGGCGACAACCAGGAGCCTTTGACGGTTCACGACTGGGTCTCCGGGATCATCAGGCCGTGAAGCAGGGTCTCCACGTGTTGGCGGATCACGGCCGGCAGGTCGAAGGGCTCGGCGCCCACCGGCACGAAGGTCTCGCGCCAGATCACCCCGACCAGCATGGGCGCGACCACCTGCAGGGCGTAGGTGCGCGGGTCGCCGGGCTTCACCTCGCCGCGCGCCTGGGCGGCCGCGATGGCGTCGGTCAGCGCGCCCAGCGCCTGGGCCACCAGGGCGTCGTGATAGACCCTGGCCACCTCGGGGAAATTCCGCGCCTCGCCGATCACCATCTTGACGACCCCGCCGATCGGCAAGGTATCGACCACCTTGGCCAGCCGCTCGGCGAAGAGGCGTACGAGGTCCGGAAACGGCCCGGGATGCCCGGCGATCATCGTGCGGATCGCCAGGATGTTGGGCGCGATCGCCTGTTCGACCACGGCCCGGAAGATCTCTTCCTTGGTCTCGAAGTAGAGATAGAGCGCCCCCTTCGAGACGCCGGCCCGGGCGGCGATCTCGTCCAGCCGCGCGGCGGCGAAACCCTTCTCAGCGAACACAGCCATGGCGGCGCCGAGGATTTCGCCGGGGCGGTCGGCCTTGCGGCGGCGGAACTTTGGTTCACCCGGAGCGAGCATCTCATCCTCAGTAATAACTGACCGGTCAGTTATTAGAATGATCGACCTGTTGATGCAAGGTCCGTGTAACGGCGTTCAGCGGCGCAGGGTTTCGGTGAGGGCGCGGAAGTGGGCGGCGAGGTCCGCCTGGCCGAGAGCCTCGTAGATGACCGCGAGGTTGTGGGCGGCCATGTGTCCGCCGCGGCCGGCGACCGCGCCATCGAGGTCGGGCCGCTCGCCGATCTCCAGGCAACGCTTCCAGGCCTGCTCGGCGATCGGCAGGAAGTCCCCGGCGCGCCCCGGATCCTGGGCGGCCGCCTCCAGGTAGAGGTCGCCCACTGTGAAATAGAAGTCGGGCGACTCCGGCCAGTTGGCGACCTCGCCGTCGGCGAGGACCAGGGCCTCGTGCAGCTCGCCCGCCGCCTTCAGCGCGATCATCGCGCGCACCACCAGGGCGTGGCGGTAGGGGACGTCGGCCGCCGCGAGCCGCAGCGCCTCGTGGAAGCAGAGCGCCGCCTGTGGGGCCCGGCCGCGCGCCTGATGCTCCTTGGCGAGCTGGAACCACAGGTACGGATCTTCCGGCGCGTCCTCGAGCTCGCGCATCAGCAGGGTCTCGTTGCGCGCGCCTTTGCGGGCGAGGTTATCCGCCAGGTAGCCGTCGTGTCCGAGCGTGACCGGCAGGTGGAGGCGGGGAAGGTCGCTGACCGGCTGCTCGTGGATGCGGCCGACATAGCGAACCCCGCGCGGCAGGAGGCGCGGCAGCCAGGCCTGCCCCTCGGCGCCCGGCTGGTCCATGCGGCTGGCGATCCGCACCTCGCCCAGGAACCCGCCGGCCGGCAGCGTCGCCAGCGCCTCGCCGCCCGCCTCGATCCATTCGTCCGCGTCGAGGATCAGGTTCCAGTCGGCGTCGGAATGGGCCAGCGCCGCATTGCGGGCGGCGGCGAAGTCGTCGCACCAGGTGAAGCTGTGAACCTCCGCGCCGGCCGCCACGGCGATCTCGCGGGTGGCGTCGGTCGAGCCGGTGTCCAGCACGATCATGCGCTCGACGCGGGCGCGTGCGCTTTCCAGGGCCCTGCCGATTGAAGCGGCCTCGTCCCGGGCGATCATCACCAAGGCCAGACGAGTCACCCGGACATTCCCCTGCACTAAGCTT
>JBOHKZ010000330.1:0-5053 GCA_050729355.1 Phenylobacterium sp.
GTGTTCCTGATGGCCGATCCGCGCCACCAGGCGATCGCCTCCAAGCTGGTGAAGGAGATCGCCGAACTGGGGGGCGACGTCTCCCGCTTCGTCAGTCCGCACGTGAAGGACCGGCTGATGGCCAAGGTCGGCCGCGCCTGATCGTTCCGCCGACGGCTGGCCTGCAAAGCTTCCGCGCATTACGAGTACCCTGATGAAACGCACCCTCCTGCTGGCCGCGGCGCTCGCGGCCCTCTCCGTCACCGTTCAGGCGGCCCCCGCTGCGAAGCCCGCGGCCGCCGTCGCACCCGCCAAGCCGTCGGCCCCGGGGGCGAGCGACTGGCGAACGCCGGACCCGAACGACGTCCTGGTGATCGACACCAACAAGGGCCGCATCCTGGTCGAGCTGGTCCCCGAGGCCGCGCCCCAGAACGCCACCCGGATCCGTGAGCTGGCGCACGAGAACTTCTTCGACGGCCTGCGGTTCTTCCGCGTGATCGAGAACTTCATGGATCAGACGGGCGATCCGCAGAACACCGGGCAGGGCGGTTCTTCGAAGCCGAACGTGCCCGGCGAGTTCACCTTCCGGCGCGGAACCGACCTCAACTTCATCGTCGCCGCCGACCAGTCGGTCGCCGAGGTGGGCTTCGTGAAGTCCCTGCCGGTGATGAGCCAGTCGATGATGCTGGCGGCCATGACCAAGGACCAGAAGGTCTCCGCCTGGGGACTCTTCTGCCCCGGCGTGGCCGGCATGGCGCGCGACGACAATCCCGACTCGGCCAACAGCCAGTTCTTCCTGATGCGCGCGGGGTATCCGGCGCTGGAGAAACGCTACACCGCATTTGGCCGCGTGATCTCCGGGATGGACGTGGTCACGGCCATCAAGGTGGGGGAACCGGTCGCCGATCCGCAGGACCGGATGGAACGGGTTCGCCTGCTGGCCGATTTGGCTGAGAAGGACCGACCGAAAGTGCGCGTGATCGATCCCAAGGGCCCGTGGTTCAAGGCCGAGATCGCCCGCGCACGTGCGCTTAAGGGGGCCGACTTTTCGGCCTGCGACGTGGAAATTCCCGTAGAGGTGAAGTGATGGAACCCGAAAACACCCTGATCATGGAACTGGATACCGGTCCCGTGACGATCAAGCTTCGCCCCGACCTGGCCCCCGGCCATGTCGCGCGGATCAAGGAACTGGCGCGCGAGGGCTTCTATGACGGCGTGGTCTTCCACCGCGTGATCCCGGGCTTCATGGCCCAGGGCGGCGATCCGACCGGCACGGGTTCGGGCGGCTCGGAAAAGCCAAATCTGCAGGCGGAATTCTCCAAGGAGCCGCATGTGCGCGGCGTCTGCTCCATGGCCCGTACGCCCAACCCGAACTCGGCCAACAGCCAGTTCTTCATCGTCTTCGACGACGCCCGCTTCCTGGACAACCAGTACACCGTCTGGGGCGAAGTGGTTGAGGGCATGGACAAGGTCGACGCCCTGCCCAAGGGCGAGCCGCCGCGCGATCCGGGTAAGATCGTCTCGATGAAAGTCGCGGCGGACGCCTGAGGCGTCGCGGGAACGAGCCCGGGAAATGGCGCCGCGCCTCAAGGTCTTCGTGACCTCTGACGGGCTCACCGACTACGTCGTGGCGGTGAGTTCGAAAACCAAGGCGCTGGCCGCCTGGGGCGTGCGCCAGGACGTCTTCAAGGAAGGCGCGGCCTACCAGACCGACGATGCCGAGTTGGTGAAGGCGGCGAACGCCAAGCCTGGCGAGGTGCTGCGGCGGCCGGCGGGCACTCTGGAGAAGCTCGCCAAGCTGAAACCGGCGAAGGCCGCCAAGCCGCGCGGGCCGACCAAGGCCCAGCTCAAGAAGATCGCGACGCTGGCGAAACAGCTCGCCGACTTCGACGCGGCCCACGATCGCGAGGCCGCCGCGCTGGACCGCGCCCGCGCTGATCTCGACCGGCGGGAGGAGGCGCTCCACGCCCGCCACGAGACCCGACGGGCGAAACTCGAGGCTGCGCTCAACGCCGCGCGCAAGGCCGCGACTTGACGTGACGGGCGCCGCATGGCCTTCACGCCCGTCCCATGCAGCCCGCCGATTTTGATTTCGACCTGCCCGACGACCGGATCGCGCTAAGGCCCGCGAGCCCGCGGGATTCGGCGCGCCTGTTGCTGGTGGAACCGAAGGCGCCGCTGCAGGATCTGATCGTCAGTGACCTACCGGGATTGCTCAGGGCCGGCGATATCCTGGTGCTCAACGACACCCGGGTGATCCCGGCGCGGCTGAAGGGCGTCAGGAGCCGCGAGGAGAGCCGCGTGGCCGTCGAGGCCACACTGCACCAACGCCAGTCGCCGCACGTCTGGACGGCCTTCATGCGGCCAGGAAAGAAGCTTGCGCCCGGCGACCGCATCTCGTTCGGCGAGACCGACGACCGCGCCTGCCTCCTGGGAGCGCTGGACGCGACGGTGAAGGCGAAAGGCGAGGGCGGAGAGATCACGCTCGCCTTCGATCTCTCCGGTCCGGACCTCGACGCCGCGATCGCCGAGCGCGGAGCCATGCCCCTGCCGCCCTACATCGCCGCCAAGCGTGGCGAGGACGAGCGCGACCGCACCGACTATCAGACCGTCTACGCCCAGGAGGACGGATCGGTCGCCGCGCCGACGGCGGGCCTGCACTTTACCCCGGAGCTCTTCGCGCGCCTGGAGGCGGCGGGCGTGGGGACCGCCTTCGTCACGCTGCACGTCGGCGCCGGCACCTTCCTGCCGGTGAAGGCCGAAACCCTCGCCGAGCACAAGATGCACGCCGAGTGGGGCGAGGTGGACGCTGCGACGGCCGAGCGGCTGAACGCCGTGAAGGCGGCCGGCGGTCGGGTCGTCTGCGTCGGCACGACCTCGCTGCGGCTGCTGGAGTCGGCGACCGGCGAGGATGGCGTCATCCGGCCGTTCATGGACGACACGGCGATCTTCATCACGCCCGGCTACCGTTTCCGCGCCGCGGATGGCCTGATGACCAACTTCCATCTGCCGAAATCGACGCTGTTCATGCTGGTCTGCGCCTTCGCGGGAACCGAGGCCATGAAGGCCGCCTACGCCCACGCGATCGGCGACGGCTACCGGTTCTATTCGTATGGCGACACCAGCCTGCTTTGGCGGGCCGACTGATGGGCGCGTTCCCGTTCGAGATCGCCGCCACCGATGGCAAAGCCCGCACCGGCGTCCTGAAGACCCCGCGCGGCGATATCCGCACGCCAGCCTTCATGCCGGTCGGCACGGCCGCGACCGTGAAGGCCCTGACCGTCGACCAGGTGACGGAGACCGGCGCCGACATCATCCTCGGCAACACCTATCACCTGATGCTGCGGCCGAGCGCCGAGCGGGTGAAGCGGCTGGGGGGATTGCATCGGTTCATGCGCTGGGAGCGGCCGATCCTGACCGACTCCGGCGGCTTCCAGGTCATGTCGCTTTCGAAGATCTCCAAGGTCACGGAGGAGGCGGCGACCTTCCAGAGCCACATCGACGGCTCGCGGCATGTGCTGTCCCCCGAGCGGTCGATGGAGATCCAGGCCGATCTCCTCGGCTCCGACATCGTCATGCAGCTCGACGAGCTGGTCCCGCTGCCGAGCAGCGATGAGGTGGTGGCCGAGGCGATGCGGCGCTCGGCCCGCTGGGGCGCGCGCTCGAAGGCGGCGTTCGGCACGCGGGACGCCCAGGCGCTGTTCGGCATCCAGCAAGGCGGCGTATCCGAAACGCTGCGCCGCGAGTCGGCCGAGCGCCTCGTCGAGACCGGCTTCGACGGCTACGCGCTGGGCGGCCTGGCGGTAGGCGAGGGGCACGAGGCCATGTGCGAGGTGCTGGACTATGCGCCCCGCCTGCTGCCCGCCGATCGCCCCCGCTACCTGATGGGCGTCGGCAAGCCCATCGACCTGGTGGAAGCGGTCTATCGCGGCGTGGACATGTTCGACTGCGTTCTGCCGACCCGCTCCGGCCGCCACGGCCAGGCCTGGACCTGGGAGGGCTCGGTCAATTTGAAGAACGCCCGCTTCGCCGAGGACGACAGCCCGCTCGACGAGACCATCCCCGTGCCTGCGAGCCGTGACTATTCAAAGGCCTACCTGCACCACCTGGTCAAATCCGAGGAGATCCTCGGCCAGGTCCTGCTCTCGTGGCACAACATCGCCTTCTTCCAAAGCCTGATGGGCCACCTGCGAACCGCCGTCGCCGAAGGCCGCATGGAAGCGTTCCGGAACGACTTTCGAAATCGTCAGCGGATCGGATAGCGCGCCTTGATACCGCGTGTCGGTCCTGCGTTGACCGGCGGCGGCGCGCGGCCCGCCAGGACGTGCGAGGGCGTGGCGGGCGGCTTGCAGCCCCGCGCTTCGCCAAGGCCCTTCAGATAGGCGCGTCGCGAGAACCCGGCGACGATGGCGGCCTGCACGTACTGGTCATGCTTGGCCGCGCCGCTCAGCTGGCGCACCACGCCGCGAAACGGGATCACGTCGGAGGCGACGCCCGCCATGGCGCCCAGGGCCATAGGCCGTCCGCGCTCGTACATGCTCTGCTCGGCGTCGGTCGGCGGGACGTCGAGGTCGGCGCCCAGGGCGTCGTTGAGCGGTTGGAGCAAGGTTTCCAGCTCCTGGCACTTCCGGGTCTTCGGTCGGGCGTAGGGATCGGCCAGGGCCACGAGGAGCACGTCGGGCACCTGTGTGCGGATCAGGTTGAGGTCTCGCAGCGGCGCCTTCGCCGCGCCGGTGACGCTCTCGCTGTTGGCCTCCGAGGTGGTCTGCACCTTGGTGCTCTGCTTCCCATCGGCCGCAGGCGGCGGCCTCACCTCCGCCGTGCCCGACGGCTTCGGAGCCTGGGCGAGCGACGCGCTTGAGCCGCCAACGCCGGCCACGACGAGGGACATGAGGAGTAAGGACAGAGTCGTTCGCATGAGGAGATTTCTAGCGCAGTTCGGGCTGGAGTTAAGTCGGCGCCTTGCGCCCGAGAGGTCCGGCGCCTAAGGTCCGCGCCGCTTCGCCTGGGCGCCGTTCGGCCCCGAGCTTTGTGGGCCTGTAGCTCAGCGGTAGAGCATTCGACTTTTAATCGA
>JBOHKZ010000331.1:0-3337 GCA_050729355.1 Phenylobacterium sp.
CCCCCACGAAGTGGCGGGAGGGGGACCAACCGCCGACCCGGCGAATGCCGGGGAAGAGCGGTTGGTGGAGGGGGCGAGCCCCATCCGCAGACGGTGCAACAGCCTGATCGTTCCGCCGCGCCTGAGGCCTGCCCCCTCCACCATCGGCTCTTCGGCCGATGGTCCCCCTCCCGCCGCTGCGCGGGGGAGGTAGGAGCAGGCGCTAGGTCTTCCGGCAGAGCACGCTCAGCCAGCGCTCGCCGGGCCGGTCGTCGCGGGCGTCGTCGGTGACGGTGAGCGAGATCAGCGCAAGACCGCCCACCGCCTCGATCAGCGGCCGTGCGCCGGCCTCGTCGAGGTCTGTGAAGTGGCGGCCGTTCGCGAACCGCTCCTGCGCGCCGTACTTGAACGACATCCACAGGACTCCGCCGGGAACCAGCGCGTCGCGCAGGCGGGTCACCGCGGCCGGAAGCTCCGCGAGCGGTACGTGCAGCAGGGAGGCGCAGGCCCAGACGCCGTCGAATTCCTCGCGCCAGGCGACCTGGTCGAAGGTCATCACCTCGACCGGCAGGCCGGTGTGGGCGACCGCCAGGGCCGCCAGCTTGGCGGAGGCCTCGATCGGCGTGACCTGGAAGCCCAGCCCGGCGAACGCCAGGCTGTCGCGGCCCGACCCGCAGCCGGCGTCCAGGATGCGGCCCCCGGGCGGAACCAGGGCGGTGAAGTCGGCGTGCCCACGCGCCATGTCGGCGTCGACGGAGCGATTGAAGAAGTCCTCGGCGTTCTGGTCGTAGAAACCGATGGTCGCGCTCACAGCGGCTTCACCCGGTTGACGTGGCCCATCTTGCGGCCGGGCTTGGCCTCGCGCTTGCCGTAGAGGTGGATGCGGGTCTCGTGCTCACCGGCCAGCCGCGGCCAGGCGTCGACCTCCGAGCCCAGCAGGTTGACCATCTCCACCTGTGCGATGGCGCGCGTGGGGCCCAGCGGCCAGCCTGCGATGGCGCGGATGTGCTGTTCGAACTGGTCGACCTCGCAGCCGTCCTGGGTCCAGTGGCCGGAGTTGTGCACCCGCGGCGCGAACTCGTTCACCAGCAGCCGGCCGTCCGGCATCTCGAAGAGCTCGATGCCGATCACCCCCACGTAGTCGAGGCCGGAGAGGATGCGCGCGGCGATCCGCTCGGCCTGATCGGCCAGCGCCGGGGTAATCGGGGCCGGCGCGATCGAGCGGCGCAGGATGCCGCCCTCGTGGTGGTTCTCCGCCAGGGGATAGACCGCGGTCGCCCCGTCGCGGCCGCGGGCGGCGATCACCGAAAGCTCGCGAACGAACTCGGCGGCCGCCTCGACGATCACCGGCACGCCGCCCAGGGCTTCGAAGGCCGCAGCGCCGTCGGCCGCGTGTTCGACCCAGCGCTGACCCTTGCCGTCGTAGCCCTCGCGGCGGGTCTTCATCAGGCAGGGAACGCCGATCCGCTCCACGGCGGCCAGCGCCTCCTGCGGCGTGGCGGCGGCGGCGAAGGCCACGGTGGGCGCCCCGTTGGCGTTGAGGAACGTCTTCTCCTCGACCCGGTCCTGCGCCACGGCCAGCGCGCGGGGGCCTGGCGCCACCTCGGCGCCCTGGGCGACCAGCAGGCTGACGGTCTCCGCCGGCACGTTCTCGAATTCGTAGGTCACCACGTCGGCCAGGTCGGCGAGCTCTTTCAACGCCGCTGGATCGTCATAGGCGCCCACCAGGCAACGCACGGCCACGCGCCCGGCGGGGCTGTCGGCGTCGCGCTCCAGCACCACGGCGTCGAAGCCCAGGCGGCCCGCGGCCAGCGCCAGCATCCGGCCGAGCTGGCCGCCGCCCAGAATGCCGATGGTGGAGCCCGGCGGGAGCGGCAACGACTGGGTCACGCGTCCTCGACAGTCTCGGAAACGCTCGCCGTCTGGCGGGCGGTGAACGCCTCCAGGCGTTGCGCGAGGGCATCGTCCCAGAGCGCCAGGATCTTGGCCGCCATCAGGCCGGCGTTCTTGGCCCCGGCCTCGCCGATCGCCAGGGTGCCCACCGGAATGCCGGCCGGCATCTGGACGATGGAGAGCAGGCTGTCCATCCCCTTCAGCGCCTTGGACTCGATCGGCACGCCCAGCACGGGAAGCTCGGTCAGTGAGGCGGTCATGCCGGGGAGGTGGGCGGCCCCGCCGGCGGCGGCGATGATCACCTTGAAGCCGGCGGCCTTGGCCCCCTTGGCGAAGGCATACATCCGCTCCGGGGTGCGATGGGCCGACACCACCTTGGCCTCATAGGCGACGCCCAGGCTCTCGAGCATCTCCGCCGCATGGCGCAGGATCGGCCAGTCGGAACGGCTGCCCATGATGATGGCGACGGGCGCTTGCGTGGCGCTCATGTCGTGACTGGCCCCTGTACGAAGGCGGCGGAGTATAGGCGCCGACTTTGCAGGGGCAACCAGGGACGGCTAGATTCGCTGCAACCTGTGCCGTATCGCTGATTCACGTCTGTTCCAGGACCCTGCAATGAAGATCACCGGCGCCCGGAACGAGCCCTTCTCGGACATGCGAAAACGTGCGCTGGCCAAGGCGGGCGCGCAGGTGCGCGGGTCCGCCCAGCCGGTGGACTCCACCGCCTTCCTGGGCCTCAGCGAGGCCGACATGACGCCGGCGGTGCAGGCCGCCGTCCAGACGCTGCTCGGCGAGATCGACGACCTGCGGGGCGAAGTCGGGCGCCTGAAGGCGCGGCTGGCGGAGACCGAGGGCCTCGCGGACCGCGACGCATTGACGCCCCTGCTGAACCGGCGGGCCTTGATCCGCGAACTCAGCCGCATCCGCACCTTCTCCCAGCGCTACGGCGCGTCGGCGAGCCTGGTCTATTTCGACATGGACGACCTCAAGGGCGTCAACGACCGCTTCGGACACGCGGCGGGAGACGCGGCGATCAAGGCCGTGGCCGACCGGCTGCTGGCCAATGTGCGCGAGAGCGACATCGTCGGGCGCATGGGCGGCGACGAGTTCGCCGTGATCCTGGTGCAGGCCGACCACGCCACCGCCGAGGGCAAGGCCGCCCAGCTCGCCCGCGCCATCGAGGCCGAGCCCTTGAGGATCGGCGACTGGTCCGCGCCCTTGCATGTGTCGTGGGGCGTCCGCGAGATCACCCAGGACGCCGAGCCCGAAGCCCTGGTCGCCGAGGCCGACGCGGCCATGTACAGCCGCAAGCGCGGACGGAAGACGGCTTAGGCGTCTACCTCCCCCGCGCAGCGGCGGGAGGGGGACCGAACGCCGAGCGGAGCAAAGAGCGGTTGGTGGAGGGGGCAAGCCCCGCGCAATGCCGCCCGCCTGCCCCCTCCACCACGCCCTCTGCGGGGCGCGG
>JBOHKZ010000332.1:0-6487 GCA_050729355.1 Phenylobacterium sp.
GACCCGGTCGGGCCGGGCGTAGATCGAGAACGGGTCGTGGTCCCAGATGACGATGTCGGCCCTCTTTCCGGGCTCGAGAGAGCCCGTCTGGGCTGCAATGCCCAGCGCCTTGGCCGGGTTGGCGGTGATCCACTTGATGGCCTCGGCCTCGGTGATCTGCAGGCCCGCGGCGCGGCCTGCGGCCAGCGCCTCCGCGGCTTCCTGATTGAGGCGCTGGATCAGGTCGGGGTCGTCGGACTTGATGATCGCGCAACCGCCCTTGGCCGCGGCGACCAGGGCCGCGTTGGCCTCGATGCCGTCGAGCATCTCCATCTTGGAGCCCCACCAGTTCGCCCAGGTGGCGACGCAGATGTCGTTGGCGGCCAGGACGTCGGCGATCTTGTAGGCCTCCACGGCGTGGTGGAAGGCGGCGATGTGGTAGCCGAATTCCTTGGAGATATCGATCATCTGGACCATCTCGTCGGCCCGGTAGCAGTGGTTCTCCACCTGGATCTCGCCGCGCAGGACGGCGGCCAGGGTGTCGAGGCCGAGGTCGCGCTTGGGCGGTTCGGCCTTGTCGTCCTTGCCGGCCTTGGCGCGGTAGACGTCCCACTTGCGGGCATAGTCGGCTGCGTTAATCCAGGCCTGGCGGTAGCCGGCCACGTTGCCCATCCGGGTGGACGGTGCACGGTTCTTGGAGCCGTAGACCCGCTTGGGGTTCTCGCCGCAGGCCATCTTGAGCGCGTAGGGCGCGCCGGGGAATTTCATGTCCTGGACGGTGCGGGCAGGCACGTTGCGAAGCACGACGCCGCGGCCGCCGATCAGGTTGCCGGAGCCCGGCAGGACCAGAAGCGTGGTCACCCCGCCGACGCGGGCGGTGTTGAAGCCGGGGTCCTGCGGCCAGACCGAATGCTCGGCCCAGACCTCGGCGGTCACCGGGTTGGTCAGTTCGTTGCCGTCGGAATTGGCCGGCACGCTGGGCGAAGCGTAGACGCCAAGGTGCGAGTGGGCGTCGATCAGGCCGGGCGTCACCCACTTGCCCTTGCCGTCGACCGTGTCGTACCCGGCCGGGACGGGGAGGTTCGGACCCACCGCTTCGATGCGGCCGTCCTTGACCAGCACCACGCCGTTCTCGATCCGCGTCCCCGTGCCGGTGAAGACCGACGCGCCGACCAATGCCGTTGGGCGGCTGGGCATCGGCTTGTAGGTCGACGGGAAGGCGTCCGCATGCACTAGCGGGTCGAGGCCCGGCGCCAGCGGCTTGGCCCTGCTGGCGGCCTCTGTCTTATCGGTCTTCGCGGGCGGCGCGGTGGTGGCGCAAGCGCTCAACCCCGCCGCCGCGATCAGCGCGATCGTCCACGTCCACACACGCATGGATTGCCCCGTCCCCAGTCAACGAGGGCGGACGATAGGCTGAGGTCGGCGGCGGCGTAAACAACTGTGCTGAGACCGGAGTTAGGCGAAGGTGCGCGGCTCCGGACCGTCCTTGCCGTGCGCTGCATCGTCGTTCACGCCGGCGACTGCTGAAGGGTAGCGGAAACCCTCGCCCTTGCCGTCGGCCGCCGCCAGTTGGCGCTCGGCGAACGACCAGTTGGCGACCTCATCCAGCCAGCGTTTCAGGAAGGCCTTCCGGTCGTTCTTGTAGTCCAGGTAGTAGGCGTGCTCCCAGACGTCGCAGACCAGCAGCGGGAAGAGCCCGTCGCGGATCAGGGTGTCGTCGGCGTCGTGGGTGGAGATCACCTTCAGGCCCTCGGAGCCGGTCACCAGCCACGCCCAGCCGGACCCGAAATGGTTGGCCCCCTCCTCGACGAAGGCGTCCTTGAAGGCGTCGAGGCCGCCGAACGCCTGCTCAAGCGCCGAGGTCAGGCGCGCTGAAGGCTGGGCCTTGTCCGGGGTCATGCACTCCCAGAAGAAGGCGTGGTTCCAGGCCTGGGCGGCGTTGTTGAAGAGCTTCTTGTCACCCTTCCGATGCGCCTCGCGCACCACGTCCTCCAGCGCCTTGCCGTCGAGCCCGGCCTTAGGGGCGAGCTCATTGGTCTTCTCGACGTAGGTCTTGTGATGCTTGTCGTGGTGGGTGTGCATCGTGTCGGTGGAGATCGCCGGCTCAAGCGCGGCGTAGTCGTACGGAAGCTTTGGCAGGATGAACATCGGGGCCTCGTGGGGTTGGCCTCGGAAAACGGTTCAGGGCAGGGGCCTGTTCCTCGCAGAGCGCAGATCGGCCAGTGCGTCCGGCAAGAGGCTGGCCAGGCGTTCCGCGACCTTGCGCTGGCCGGCCTCGTCAGCGATCAGATCCTGGCGGGTTTCCAGCTCCAGGTAGTCGAGTCCGCGCGGTCGGCAGTGGTGGGGAATGGTGAAGTCCACCTCGTCCATGCGGTAGGGCTGGTTGTCGCCGACCAGCTCCGGACCGAGATCGGCCTGCAGGCGGGCGAGGACGGTGCGGGAGTAGGCGGAGTCCTCCGCGTGCAGCACGCCGAACCGCCACGGCCTGGCGAAGGCGTTCATCTCCGGCGTGAAGGAGTGCAGGGAGATCAGCGTCGTGCGCAGGCCGCGGGCGGCGCGAGCGTCCAGCTCAGCCGCGATGGCGGCGTGATAGGGCGCGGAGACGGCGTCGAAGCGCGCCTGGCGCTCGTCGGCGCTCAGTCCGACATTGGCGGGAATGCGGGCGCCGTCGCTGACCTCGGGGATGGCGTCGGGCCGGGCCGGATCGCGATTGCAGTCGATGACCAGCCGCGAGAACCGCTGGCGGATAAAGGTCGCATTCAGCAACTCGCAGAGCATCTGTCCAAGACCGGCGATGCCGATGTCCCAGACAATGTGCCGTTCCCACTCACGTTTGTGCAGGCCGAGGTCGCCCAGGGCGGTCGGCGTTTCGCGGCCGGCATGATCGCCCAGCAGCAGGAAAGGCGAGGCGGCGCCTGGATTTAGCACAATGACCGGACTGCGCCCCTCGGTCGCAAGCGCTGGCGTGGACCTGTTAACGGAATCGCCCGCACGGTTCGGCAATGCCCATCGTCTCCATCCGGCACCTGACCACCTATCGCTACCGCAACCCGGTGGCGTTCGGCGAGCACCGGATGATGCTGCGTCCGCGGGAAAGCTATGACCAGCGCCTGCTGTCGGCGGACCTGACGATCTCGCCTGATCCGTCGGTGCTGCACACGATCCAGGACGTGTTCGGCAATTGCGTGGGCATCGCCCGGTTTCAGGGCCGCTCGGACAGCATCTCCTTCGACAGCCACGTGCGGCTGGAGCACACGCCGCAGCCGGCCTTCGCGGGCCTCGACGCCGAGGACGGCTACCGCGCGACGCTGCCCTTCGCCTACAGCCCCGAGGACCTGCCCGACCTGCAGAGGTCGATGGAGCGGCTGCATCCGGATCCGGGCGGCGAAGTCGAGGCCTGGGCGAGGAAATTCGTGCGGCCGGTGGGCAAGACCAGCTTGCGCACGCTGCTCTGCGATATGACGCACGCGATCCACGGCGGGTTCGCCTATGGGACCCGGCTCGACGGCGAACCGCAGGCGCCGCTGGAGACGCTGGCGCTGCGGAGCGGGAGCTGTCGCGACTTCGCCATGCTGATGATCGAGGCGGTGCGCAGCCTGGGCTTCGCGGCGCGGTTCGTCTCCGGCTATGTCTATTCGTCCTCCAAGACGGGCGGCCGCGTCGGCGGCGGCCATACCCACGCGTGGGTTCGGGTCTTCTTGCCGGTCTGTGGCTGGGTGGAGTTCGACCCCACCAACGGCATCGTCGGCAACGCCGACCTCGTGCGGGTGGCGATCGCGCGCGATCCGCGCCAGGCGGTCCCGCTGCACGGAACCTGGTTGGGCCTTGCCTCGGATTACCTCGGCATGGACGTGACGGTGGATGTTTCGGTCGAAGAGGACGCCGCGGCGCAACCGGCGCCTCTGCTGCGTGTTGCGCAGGGACGATAGCAACACGAGGGACTAGATGCGCATCCGGGCGGGCTACGAGATCACCTACGAGTGCCCGCAGCCGACGCCGATGCTGCTGATGCTCAACGTGCACGCGTCGCGGGTCCAGGACCTGGAGACGCCCGACGTCATCCGGACCGATCCGCATGTTCCGCTGACCCAGTACCACGACGGGTTCGGCAACCTCTGCAGCCGCATCGTCTGTCCCGCCGGCCGCACGGTGCTGAGCGCCGACTTCGTGGTCCGCGATTCGGGCCTGCCCGACCCGGTTTCGCCGGAG
Source organism: Phenylobacterium sp. (assembly GCA_050729355.1). GTDB lineage: Bacteria > Pseudomonadota > Alphaproteobacteria > Caulobacterales > Caulobacteraceae > Phenylobacterium. Next base: position 4,189 of record JBOHKZ010000332.1, read on the forward strand.
GCTATCCAGCATCCGGTCGAGAACCTGCCCAACGAGGTGATCGTCTACCTGCTGGCCAGCCGCTACTGCGAGACCGAGCACCTCAGCGACCTGGCCTGGAAGCTGTTCGGGGATACGCCGCCGGGCTGGGCGCGCGCCCAGGCGATCGTCGAATACGCCAACAAGCGGATCACCTTCGGCTACGAGCACGCGCGACCGACCAAGACGGCGTTCGAGGCCCACGAGGAAGGGTTCGGTGTCTGCCGCGACTACGCCCACCTGGCGATCACGCTCTGCCGCTGCATGAACATCCCGGCGCGCTACTGCACGGGCTACATGGGCGACATCGGCATTCCGGTGGTGGGCGAGATGGACTTCAGCGCCTGGTTCGAAGTCTACCTCGGCGACCGCTGGCACGTGCTGGACGCCCGGCACAACCGGCCGCGCATCGGCAGGATCCTGATGGCGCGAGGTCGCGACGCCACCGACGCCGCCATCGTCACGAGCTTCGGCCCCAACATCCTGGCTGGCTTCAAGGTGATCAGCGACGAGCTCCCCGAAGGCGTCGCGGCGTCGGCGGGATAGGGGCGAAATAATCGTGTAACGTGGGTTCGGCACTATACGCCGTAAGGTCTCGGGCGCGTCTGCGCTGCTCGTGGCCATTAGGGGAGCTGAACTCGATGAAATCCGCGCATCTTGGCGTTCTGGGCCTGCTGGCGACCACCGCAATTCTGGCCGCCTGTACGAGCAACGGCGCCGCGCCGAGCGTCATGGGCGCAGCCAGCCCCGCTTCCGCGACGGCCGCAATGGCTCCCGCGACCGTCGACAACTTCATGCTGGTCGACCAGAACCTGGAGGCCCACGAGCTCTATCGCCTGGCCGACGCCAAGGCGGTGGTCCTGGTGACCCAGACCAACGGCGATGCGGTGATGCGCGGCCTGGCGCCAGCGCTGAAGGCGCTGAAGGCCAACTACGGCGCCAAGGGCGTCGAGTTCGCCATGCTCAACTCCAGCCTCAAGGACAGCCGCGAGGCGGTGAGCGAAGAGGCCAAGTCGGCGGGCTACGATACGCCCGTCCTGCTCGACGTGAACCAGCTGGTCGGCGAGCAGCTCGGCGTGACCCGCTCGGCGGAAGTCGTGGTGGTCAACCCGAAGACCTGGACTGTGGTCTATCGCGGCGCCTTCGACGCCAAGTCGACGGCGGATGCGCTGGACGCCGTCATCGCCGGCAAGCCCGTGCAGACCGCCAGCGCCGCGAGCCGCGGCGCGGTCATCGCGTTCCCCGAGCGCGGTGTCACCAAGATCTCCTACGCCAAGGACGTCGCCCCGATCCTCGAAGCCAAGTGCGTCGCCTGTCACCAGGAAGGCGGGATCGGGCCGTTCGCCATGAACAACTACGAGACGGTGAAGGGCTTCTCGCCGATGATCCGCGAGGTGCTGCGCACCGACCGGATGCCGCCCTATAATGCCGATCCGCACGTCGGGAAGTTCTCGGACTCCAAGAACCTGTCGTCCGCCGAGATCAAGACCCTGGTCCACTGGATCGAAGCCGGCGCGCCGCGCGGCGAAGGCGTCGACCCGCTGGGCGCGGTGAAGCACGTCGCCCAGGAGTGGCCTCTGGGCAAGCCGGACCTGGTGCTGAATGTGCCGGCCTACACGATCCCCGCCACCGGGGTGGTCGATTACCAGCGCCCGGCAATGGTGAACCCGCTGACCGAAGGAAAGTGGATCCGCGCCTCGACGGTGAAGCCGGGTTCGCGCCAGGGCGTGCACCACCTCCTGACCGGCTGGATGGCCGAGATGCCGGCCGACGGCCGCTCTTCGGAGACCAAGTGGCAGGGCGGCGTCGGCGGCTATGCCGTGGGTTCGGAATCGAGCATCGCGCCCAAGAACATCGGCACCTACCTGCCGCCGGGCGGCGCCATCGGCTTCCAGGCCCACTACACGCCGTTCGGCAAGGAAGAGGTCGATAAGAGCCAGATCGCGCTCTACTTCTACGACAAGCCGCCCGAGATGATCATGCACAACGTGGTCATCATGGACCCGACCATCGTGATCCCGGCCAACGCCGGCCGGCACATGGAGACGGCTTACGTGGAGTTCCCGAAGGAGGCGCTGCTTTATTCGGCGTTCCCGCACGCCCACTACCGCGCCTATTCGTCGGACCTGTGGATCCAGTATCCGGACGGCAAGCAGAAGCTGCTGCTCTCGCTGCCGCGCTACGACTTCAACTGGCAGCGGGACTACACCTTCGCCGAGCCGATCAAGGTGCCGGCGGGCTCGAAGCTGATCGCCCACTACGTCTATGACAACTCTAAGCG
>JBOHKZ010000333.1:0-14971 GCA_050729355.1 Phenylobacterium sp.
CGCCTGTAAGGCGGGAGAGAGAAGCGGTCTGCGCGTCGACCGATAGGCCCTGCGGCGCGACCTGGCGCTTGCCGACGTCGCCCAGCCCCGAGGCCCGCACCGTCAGGTTCTCGGCCAGGACCCGCGCGTCGAGCGCGAAGAGACCCGCCACGGCCTTTCGACCGGCGACGGCGAACCGCGCGTCGGGGCCCAGACGCTTGGCGTATGGCTCGGTCAACCTGGACGCCGTCAGCGAGACGCGCCCGTAGGCTGACCCGCCCTGGCTGTTCCAGGCGCCGACCGCGCGCAACGGCTGGGTCGCCCCGGAGGCGGCCACCGCGGTCAGCCGGCCCTCGGCGAGCTTCCCGCCCGCGGCGACCTTGAGGCTGAAGGGCTGGTCGGCCGGCAGGCCCAACGCCCCGGCCAAGGCGCCGCCCTGGGCCTCCACGGCGTCGGCGAGCACGATCAGCGGCTTGGTCTTGGCAAGCTCGAAGTCGACATTCAGGTGGTCGCCCTGATGCAGCGCGCTGGCCGCCCGGAGTTTGCCGTTGAGGTCGCCCACCCGCTCGACGTCGAGGTGGAGGTCGAGGTCGTAGACGCCGCGGCGGTAGCTGAACGCCGGCAGCATCTCGACCCGGCCGTGCGCGGCGTCGATGTGGAAGTTGACCGGCAGGCCGGTGTCCTTGCCCTTCGGCGTCAGCGTGGGGCGCCGCAGGACCCTCAGAAGCTGGACATCGATCTTGTCGGCATGGAAGGTCCGCCTGAGAAGTTCGGTGTAATGCCATGTCATATGGAGGTTATTCGCCTCCAGCCAGACGCCCTTCTCGTCGCGCAGCGTCAGCCTGCGGACCGTGAGGTCGCGCCAGATGTCGCCGCTCAGGCCCTCGATCTTCAGGCGGCCCAGGCGCCCGACTTTCAGCCCGTCGGTGCGCGCCTCGATCATCAGCCGGGCTTGTGGAAGGAGGACGCCGTAGCGGGTCGCCGCCAGGGCCAGCGCGATCAGCACGAGGATGGTCAAGGCGACCGCGACGATGGCCTTGGGGATCGCCGAGCGCTTCAACGGCGCGGGAATGTCGTCAGGCGCGCTCAAAAGCTCTGCCCGATGCTGATGTAGATCTGATACGGCCCCGAGCCGTTCCGGGCGGTCACCGGGACAGCCACGTCGAAGCGGATCGGCGCGAAGCCCAGGTTGTAGCGCACGCCCAGCCCTGCCCCGACGCTGAGATCCTGGAAGCCGGGCGCGGGATCGCTGCCGACCGAGCCCGCGTCCACGAAGGCCACGACGCCCCACTTCGCGGTGATGTCGAAACGGCCCTCCAGCGAGGTCTCGAAGAGCGAGATGCCGCCCTGCGGAACGTTGTCGGCAAGTTGCGGCCCAACGGCCTGGTAGGCGAAACCGCGCACCGATCCGCCGCCACCGGCGTAGAAGCGCCGCGACGCCGGGATCTCGTCGACCGTGGCGTTCAGGATGCTGCCCAGGTGAACCCGCGCGGCCAGCACCGTCCGCGCCGCCTCTCCGATGGGCAGGTAGTAGGACGCCTGGGTCTGGATCTTGAGGAACGGCAGGTCGCCGCCCTCCCCGAAGAGCATCGTCGGCTCCGCCCGCGCCCCGAACCGCCAGCCGCGCTTGGGATTGAGCGGATCGTTCGACCGGTCCCAGGAGACGTCAGCCAACGTTCCCACCGTGAACAGGTCGCGCCCAAGCGGCTGGAGCGTATCGACCATCAGCGCGTCGGTCTGGCTCACGCCCAGCGAACCGCCCAGCGTGACGTAGGAGGTCTTGCCATAGCGCCGGGTGACGTCGCCGCTCACCGCGAACCCCGTCTCGTCGTAGGCGTCTGTCTGGTTGCGGTAGAAGCCCGCGCTGGTCTTGAGCGTCTGCTGCGGCCGGCCCCAGTGGGGCAAGGACACGTCGACGCCGAGCCGACTGTCGATGCTGGAGAGGCGGCCGACCAGGGCCACCGTGTCCGCCCGCTTGAACACGTTGTAGTGGATCCACTTGGTATCCAGCCCCAGCCCCTCGCTGGTCGCGTAGCTGGCGCCGAGTTCGACAGTCCGGCGCTTGCGTTCCGCCAGGCTCACGACGATCGGGCGCAGACCGTCCGCGGTCTTCTTCTCGATGGGCGCCAAGGCCACCGTGACGCTGTCGTAGACGCCGGTGTCGAGCAGCCGCCGCTCAAGCTCGGCGACGTCTTCGGGGTCGTAGACATCTCCGCCCTTCCAGGGTGCGAGGCCCTGCAGCCAGGCCTTGCGCGTGCGCCCGTCCGTCGTGAGGTCCATGCCGTCGAGGCGCACCAAATCCCCGGCGCGGATCTTGAACGTCGGGCGCACCGTATGGTCGGCGTGGTCGACGACCACTTCGCGCGGCTCGGTCTGGGCGTCGGCATAGCCGACCCGCTGCACGGCGGAGACAGCTCGCCCCTCGGCGCCGACCACCTCGACGGCTCGTCCGGGATCGCCGTCCTTGAGGCGGAGTGCGAGCGTTGCGGCGGCCTGCGCCTTGGCGTCCGGCGCCGCCCCGACCCAGGCGATCTTGGCGCCTGCGATGAGGAATCGTGGGCCGGGCGTCACCTTTACCAACGCCGCCGGCGCGTCGTCTGGCCCGACGTCGGACTGGACGTCATAGCCGTAGTACCCCTCGGACCTCAGGACCGCGATGGCCGCCTCGGCTGCGGTGCGCGCGCGGCGGCGGGCTTCGAAGCGGTTCTCGATCGGGCGGTCTGAATCGCCGACGGCGCGAACGATCGTGGCTTTGAGGTCGGACGGCAGGTCGCCTTGCACCGTCGCGGTCGGTTGGGCGGCGAGCGCGGGAGCGCAAACCGCCTGGACGCTCAGGGCCGCTGTGGCGGCGACGGCGTAGACCAGCCGATCCAAGCGCCAGAATCCTCGCAAGTCTACGTTCGTCCCCCACCGGGTGTAGCGACGCCCGGCAAGGCCAGCAATCGTCCTGCTAGACCACGAGTCTCACCAGGCGCCGATTTCGCGGAGTTGGCGTACGAGTTCCGGCGGCGCGTCGCCGAACGCCTCAACGGAGAGGTCAGGCGGGGCGTCCTGCGGTTGCAGGTAGCGCCAGCCCTGGAAGGCGCGCCGCGGCGTCGGCGCGACCCGGACGATATTCGGGTCCACGGTCACCTCGCATCGGGCGGTGACGCCCTCCCCGACCGTGTCGACGGCCAGGATCGGCTGGCGGCAAAGGATCACGCCCTTGAACACCCGATAGAGCGACCCGCCGTCCATCAGTTCGGCCGCACGCTTGGGGGTCTGGCGGGTGCGCATGATCCAGCGGTCGCCGGGTTCGCGGGTGCGCTGCCACTCCACCAGGTCCTCGATGGTCTCCGCCCCTACGCAGAGCTTGATCATGTGCAACGCCATGCCTCTGGATTAGGGCGCGGGCAGGCGTTTGACCAGTGCGGCGGGCGGCCCCAGTTCCGAGACAGGCGAGACCATGGCGGCGGATGTCGCGCCGCGCTAGGCTGGCTTCATGGGTGGGCTGCCGGATATTCCAAACGAGTCGGCGCTTTCGCGTCTGTTCAGCCAGAAACACGTTCAGGAGAACTCCCTCTGGTTCTCGCTGCCGGGCGGCCAGACCCTGTTCTTCGCGGGCGACCAGTCGGACCAGCTGTTCTTCGTGCGCGCCGGACGCCTCGGCGCCTTCCGCCGGGAACCAGGCCAGGAAGTGCAGTTCCTGGGCGTCATCCGGCCCGGCGAGCCGGCCGGCGAGATGTCGTTGATCGCCGACGCCCCCCACTCGGCCGACGTGGTCGCGCTGCGTGATTCCGAAATCATCGCGGTTCCCAGGGATATCTTCCTCGAGGCCTGCGAGGCCGACACCGGGGTGATGATCGAGTTGGCCAAGCTGATGATGCTGCGCAGCCGCCAGGCGGCGACCCGCGGCGGGGTCGGCGAACCCACGGTCTTCGGTTTCGTGCCGCTCGGCCCTTCCGGGGCGCTAAGGCCGCTGGTGGAACGCATCTCGCGCGAGATCGCTCGCCTGGATTACTCCGTGACCGTGCTGGGGATCGAGGCGCAGGCCGCGCCCACCGAGTGGTTCTCGGAGGTCGAGCGGACCCACGACTTCGTCCTCTACGTCGCCGAGACAGCCGACGCCGGATGGCGAAACCTGGTGGCGCGCCAGGTGGACCGGCTGTTCCGCATCGGACGGGGCGACCGCAAGCCGCCCCACGTCGACGCGTCGAACGAGCTGGTCTCGCCGCTGCAGGCCCAGAACCTGGTCGACCTGATCCTGGTGCATCCGGCCGAAACCCACGCGCCCCACGGCTCGGAAGCCTGGCTGGACCTCGCCGATCCCGCGCGGATATTCCACATCCGCCGCGACCGCCTGGAGGACGTGCAGCGGATCGCCCGCGTGCTGACCGGGCAGTCGGTCGGGCTGGTTCTTTCGGGCGGCGGCGCCCGGGCCTACGCCCACATCGGCGCCGTGCGGGCGCTGCGCGAGCGCGGCGTCCCGATCGATTTCGTTGGCGGGGTGTCCATGGGCGCCATCGTCGCGGCCGGCGTCGCCATGGGCTGGGGCGAGGAGGAGATGGACCGCCGGATCCACGAAGCCTTCGTCGACACCAGCCCGCTGGACGACATCGCCCTGCCGCTGCTGGCCATGACCCATGGGGTAAAGGTCGGCGAACGGCTGGCGCACCATTTCGGGGACACCCACATCGGCGACCTGTGGCTGCCGTTCTTCTGCCTGTCGTCGAACCTGACCACCGGCGCCTATCAGCTGCATCGGCGCGGCCTGCTGAGGAAGGCGCTGCGGGCCAGTATCTCGTTGCCCGGGATCCTGCCGCCCGCCACCGACGACAACAACGTCCTGGTTGACGGCGCGGTGATGAAGAACTTCCCCGCCGATGTGATGCGCGCCGCCCAACTCGGCCCCATCGTCGGCGTCGACGTCACCGCCGGCCGCAGCATCACCGCCGACGACGTGGCGCGGCCATCCTCGGTCTGGCGCTGGTTCTGGTCGGGCCAGTGGCGCAAGGGGCCGCCGATCGTGTCGCTGCTCATGCGCGCGGCGACCGTTTCCACCTCGCGCGACGTGGCCGCCGCGCGCTACGCGACCGACCTTCTGGTGCTGCCGGACGTGGCCAAGGTCGAAATCCGCGACTTCAGCGCCTATGACCCAGCGGTGGCCGAGGGCTATCGCGCGACCATCGCGGCCTTGGACAAGCTCACCCGCCCCGTTCAGGAACTGCGCCGCCGGCTCAGCCTCGACGACCAGAAGGCGCTGAAGGCGGCCGCGGCGGCGAAGGCGGCTTCCGCGGGCTAGTGCGACACAAGGCGCCGTTTGCGCAACTGAGCGAACCGACCCATATTGAAGGTCCTGTTCAACAGCTGAAAGGAGGTGACCCAGTGTCTCATAGTGAAAGCCGCAAGGCCGCGATCGTGACCTGGACCTCCGCTTACGGGGTCCGCGCCTAGCCTCGAGTCTGGCAAAGGTCGCGAACCGCTTTTGCGGTCCGACTATGGAAAGGCCGTCCTGGCGACAGGGCGGCCTTTCGCAATTTCGGAGCTGAGATCCGGCTAGTCCAGGCGCTGGGCCAGTTCAAAGAGATTGCCCCAGGGATCGCAGAAGAAGGCCAGTCGGCGGCTGATATCGGCCAGCTCGAATGGTTCGGCGACAATGGTGACGCCGCGGCGGCGCAGCTCTGCGACCGTGTCGTCCACGCTCTCAACCCGCAGGCACAGGTGGTGCCAGCCGGCGTAGTTCAGGCTGTCCCCAAGGTCCGTCCAAGTTACTTTCGCCCGGGCCCCTTCGCCTGCGAGTATCTCGATGCGCAAACTGTCGTCGGCGGGCGGCGTGACATAGGCCAGCTTCAGATCGCCGTATGGCCAGGTGTGCACCACCCGGAAATCCAACTTCTCGACGTACCACGCGATCGCCTCGTCGAAATTTGGAACGCGCACCGCTACGTGATCGCCGGTCATCGCGGCGAAGGGGCTGCCGACCTTTGGCGCGGGAATGGTCTTCGGCATCGGCATCGTCGTTCTCCTGAGCTCGGGCGTCGCGGTTTGGGCGACGAGAGAAAGCTAGCCCTGGCTCATTGGCACGATAATCGGCTAGAATTTCCCGTACCTACTGAATGAGATTCAGCAATGCGCGACGTCGAACCCGGAGACCTCGCCCCCTTTGTGGCCGTCGCCCACCATCGCAGTTTCAGTCGAGCCGCTGTCGACCTTGGGACTTCCGCCTCGGCGATTAGCCATGCGGTGCGGGCGCTCGAGACGCGGCTTGGTCTGCGGCTATTCAACCGGACCACGCGCAGCGTCGCCCTGACCGAGGCCGGCGAGCGTCTATACCGGCGGGTGCAACCGGCCTTCCAAGACGTGTCCCAGGCGTTGCGTGAACTCGACGCCTTCCGAGCTACGCCGACCGGCACCCTTCGGCTCAACGGGAGCAGCGTCGCTGTTCGAACGATCCTGGCGCCCATCGTCGCGCGGTTCCTGGCCGCTTACCCGCGGGTGCAGGTCGAGTTGGTCGCCGACCCGAGCCTAGGGGATGTGGTGGCCGGCGGATTCGACGCGGGGGTGCGCTTCGGCGAGCGGATCGCGGCGGATATGATCGCCATCCCTATCGGGCCGCCGCAACGCTCGGCGGTGGTCGGCTCGCCCGACTATTTCACCCGTTGGCCGAAGCCACGGACGCCAGAGGACCTCAAAGGCCTGCCTTGCATCCGCTATCGCTTCCAGAGCGGCGCCTACTACGCCTGGGAGTTCGAGGCGGGGGGCGTGGAAACCGCCGTTGAGGTGGCGGGTCCGATGACACTGGGCGACCAGGACTTGATGCTCGAACCGGCGCTGGCCGGGTTAGGCCTCGCCTACCTCTTCGAGGCGCAGGTCGCCGACCTGATGGCGGCGGGCCGGCTGGTGCGGGTGCTGGAGGACTGGTGCCCAGAATATCCCGGCTTCCATCTCTACTATCCCAGCCGGCGACAGCTCCCTCCGGCTATGCAGCGCTTTGTCGAATTCGTCAGTTCCGACCGCCGCACGCGCAATTCTTGAGCCGCACGTCCCTGCGGTTGACGGGGGCCTGTACCTCTCCCGCGGAATGGTCTGTAACCGGACCTCAGTCGTGATCGGGGCGTCCATGAGAAACCTAGCTGTCCTGGCGGCCGCCGCCGTCATCTCCCTTGTCACAGCCGCCCCCGCGGTGGCCGACGACATGGTCCGCTGGAAGGCGCAGGCGGCGCGGATCACCATCGTGCGCGACGACTGGGGGATCGCCCACGTTCACGGCAAGACCGACGCCGACGCGGTGTTCGGCATGGTCTACGCCCAGGCGGAAGACGACTTCAATCGCGTGGAGACCAACTACATCACCGCCCTTGGCCGCACCGCCGAGGCGGAGGGCGAGGCCGCCATCTGGCAGGACCTGCGCCAGAAGCTGTTCATCGACCCCGTCGACCTGAAGGCGAAGTACGCCCAGAGCCCGCCGTGGCTGCAAAGCCTGATGACCGCCTGGGCCGACGGCCTCAATTACTACCTGGCGACCCACCCCAAGGCCGCTCCGCGGGTTATCAAGCACTTCGAACCCTGGATGGCGCTGTCCTTCACCGAAGGCAGCATCGGCGGGGATATCGAGAAGGTGTCGCTCCGGGAGCTTGAAGCCTTCTATGGCCGCCAGAAGGTCGCCGCCCTCGCCGCTCCCGACGACGCCTATCGGTTCAAGGAGCCGTCGGGCTCCAACGGCTTCGCCATCGCGCCTTCGATCACCAAGGACGGGCACGCGCTGCTACTGATCAACCCGCACACCTCGTTCTTCTTCCGCTCCGAGTTGCAGATGACCAGCGACGAGGGGCTGAACGCCTATGGCGCGGCGACGTGGGGCCAGATCTTCGTCTACCAAGGCTTCAACGGGCACGCCGGCTGGATGCACACCACGTCGGGCGCCGACACCGTCGACGAGTTCGCGGAAACCGTCTCGATGGACGCCGATGGCCCCCGCTATCGCTACGGAGCTGAACAGCGGAAGGTGACCGTCTCGACCATCGCCGTGCCCTATCGCGCCGCCGACGGTTCGATGAAGTCCCGCAGCTTCACCGTCTACCGCACCCACCACGGCCCGATCGTGCGCGAACAGGACGGCAGGTGGATCGCGATTTCGCTGATGCAGAAGCCCATCGAGGCGCTGGAGCAGTCCTTCGGGCGGACCAAGACCACCGACTACGCCTCGTTCCTCAAGGTGGCCTCGCTGGCCGCCAATTCCTCGAACAACACGCTTTTCGCGGATTCCAAGGGCGAGGTGGCGCTGTTGCTGCCGCAGTTCATGCCGAGGCGCGACGACCGGTTCGACTACACCAGGCCGGTGGACGGCTCGGACCCGGCCACCGATTGGAAGGGCAACCATGCGCTCAGCGAGCTTCCACAGGTGCTGACGCCGGCCAACGGCTGGATTTTCAACGTCAATAACTGGCCCTACACCGCGGCCGGGCCCAACAGCCCGAAGAAGGCCGACTATCCCCGCTACATGGACTCGGCCGGCGAGAATCCGCGCGGCGCCCACGCCATCCGCGTGCTGAGCGCGCGCAAGGACTTCACCCTGCCGACCCTGATCGAGGCGGCCTACGACCCCTACCTCACCGCCTTCGCCGAGCTCCTGCCCGGCCTGCTGACGGCCTATGACGCGGCCTCGGCGGCCGACAAGGCCGGGCTCGCCGAGCCGGTCGCCGTCCTTCGCGCGTGGGACTATCGCTGGTCGGCGCAGTCCGTCCCGACCTCGGTGGCCGTGTTCTGGGGCGAGGCGCTGTGGGCGCGGGTCGCGCCCGAGGCCAGGCCGGCGGGAACAAGCGTCTACGCCGCGATGGCCAAGGCCTCGCCAGCCCAGAAGCTCGCCGCCCTGACCGAGGCGACCGACCGCCTGGCCAAGGACTTCGGGAGCTGGCGCACCCCCTGGGGTGAGATCAACCGCTACCAGCGCAACGACGCCGCGATCGTCCAGACCTTCGACGACGCCAAGCCCAGCATCGCGGTGCCGTTTACCTCGGCCCAGTGGGGCTCGCTCGCCTCGTTCGGCGCCAAGCGCTATCCCGGGACGAAGCGCTACTACGGGACCAGCGGCAACAGCTTCGTGGCGGTGGTGGAGTTCGGCGACAAGGTCCGCGCCCGCGCTGTCACCGCCGGGGGCGAGAGCGGCGATCCGGCGTCGAAGCACTTCGGCGACCAGGCCCAGCGCTACGCCTCAGGCGACCTGCGCGAGGTCTACTTCTATCCCGAGCAGCTCAAGGGCCACACCGACCGGACCTACCGCCCGGGGGAGTGAGCGAGTCTAGGGCGTCCAGTCCCTGGCTCGCGCCGCACGCTCGGCGGCCTGATCGAGGGGTGCGCCAACGATCAACCCGTCGACAGCCGCCAACACGGCGCGAGGCATGATGTTCGGCAGGCCAAGTACGGTCGAGGTCTGCAGGACCCAGCCGTCGCTCTGGCGGCAGGCCAGGCCTGCCAGCCGGTCCGGCGTGCTGAGGAAAGTGCGGCAGTAGCGGCCCTTGGCGGTCCTGAACGTCCCGCCGATCGTGATCGGCCCCTTCTGGCCGACCAGCTGGTTGGTGAGCGCACTGTCGAGCTCTCCAGCGGTCGTCAACACGCCACCCTCAGCAACCACCGGCCCTGTCGGAGGCAGGCCGTAGCGGCCCGCCCAGAGCCCCGCTGCGACCCCTACCGAGAGGCCCGCGAGGATGGCGGCCCAATGCCAGCCGCTCAATTGCACGCGCACCGGCGCGGCCTGGGCGATGGTCCTGGGGCCCTTGGCGCCTTTTGCCGCGTTCCGGGCCAGGTCGGCGCGCTCCGCCCGAGCCGCCGCCAGCCGGGCGTTGAGGCCGCGGTGCTTGTCGACCTCGTCCCGCAGCCGCGGGTCGGCAGCCATCTCGGCTTCGAACTTCACCAGGTCCTCGCCGGTAAGCTCGCCATCGACATAGGCAAGCAGCCGTTCGTCCAGGGTCATGGTGAAGTCATCGGCAATGGGAGGATCACAGAAAATCTCCGAGGTGGTCAGCGCACCCTTTTAAGCAACACCGGCGCCAAGCACGAGCGCCACGCGCCTGCCCTATAACGAGACGCAGGTCGCCTGGGTGAGCACCAGCACCGAATCCTGGCGGAATCGCCTCTTGTAAGCGCCTTGCACGGCCTCGATCCGGGACGACGCATCGCCCCTCGCCGGCAGGACGATCAGCACGACCTTGGACGCGTCGCGGACGAGCGGGTTGCCCGAAGCGCGCCACTGGCCGTCGGCGTTCAGCACGGTCAGGCCGTCGGGAAACCGCGGCGTCAGCTCGTCCTCGACGAACCGGTGAAAGTCGGCGTCGCTGACGGTGGACTTGCCGTCGATCTGCTGGCCGAAGAACAGCTGGGCCGTCTTGAGCTTTTCCTGTCCGGCCGGGCACGCCGACTGCTGCAGGCTGGCGCAGCCCGCCAGGGCCAAGGCCAATAGAATTCCCCCGACCGCCCTCATCCGCCGATCAACTCCCGACCGATCAGGAAGCGGCGGATCTCGTTGGTGCCAGCCCCGATGTCATAGAGCTTGGCGTCGCGCGCGTAGCGCTCCACCGGGAATTCCTTGGTGTAGCCCGCCCCGCCGAGCGCCTGGACAGCCTCGAGCGACACCTTCACCGCGTTCTCCGAGGCCATCAGGATGGCGCCCGCAGCGTCGAAGCGCGTGGTCATGCCGGCGTCGCACGCCTTGGCCACCGAATAGACGTAGGACCGCGCGGCATTGAGCGCGACGTACATGTCCGCGACCTTGCCCTGCATCAGCTGGAACGAACCGATCGCCTTGCCGAACTGCTTGCGCTCCCGGACGTAGGGCAGCACGACGTCGAGGCAGGCCTGCATGATGCCGAGCGGCCCCGCCGCCAGCACGGCGCGCTCATAGTCCAGCCCGCTCATCAGCACGCCCACGCCCCCGTTCTCGGGGCCCATGACGTTCTCTTCGGGAACTTCGCAGTCCTCGAACACCAGCTCGGCGGTGTCCGAGCCGCGCATGCCCATCTTGTCCAGCTTCGGGCTCACCGAGAAACCCTTGAAGCCCTTCTCGATCAGGAAAGCGGTGATGCCCTTGCCCGAGGCTTCCGGGTCGGTCTTGGCGTAGACCACCAGGGTGTCGGCGTGCGGCGCGTTGGTGATCCAGAACTTCGTGCCGTTCAGGACGTAGCGGTCGCCCTGCTTCCTCGCCACAAGGCGCATGGAGACGACGTCCGAGCCGGAGCCGGCCTCGCTCATGGCGAGCGCGCCGACATGCTCGCCGCTGATCAGCTTGGGCAGGTAGCGCTGCTTCTGCTCGTCGCTTGCCCAGCGCCGGATCTGGTTCACGCAGAGGTTCGAGTGGGCGCCGTAGGAGAGGCCCACCGAGGCCGAGGCGCGCGACACCTCCTCCATCGCCACCACATGCTCCAGATAGCCCAGGCCCAGGCCGCCGAAGGCTTCCTCGACGGTGACGCCGTGCAGGCCAAGCTCGCCCATCTGCGGCCAGAGTTCGCGGGGGAAGGCGTTCTCCGCATCGATGCGCGCGGCGATCGGCGCGATCTTGTCGGCCGCGAAGCGCGCGGTGGTTTCGCGGATGGCGTCGGCGGTCTCGCCGAGGCCGAATTCCAGGCTGGGTCCGTGATTAGGGATCATGCGGCGCGGCTTAGCACGCGTCGCGCTTAGGGGTGAAATCCTGGCGCGGGGTTCTAGCGGTGACGGGTGCGCGCGGCGCGTTCCGAGACCTGGCCCAGCCGCTGCAGCAGCAGGAAGACGGCCACCGCGAAGAAGATCACGCCGGCCACCCCGGCCAGCCAACCCACGACCAGCGGGCTCAACACCTCGGGCTCGAGCGAGGCGCGGGCGTTGGTCGCCCAGAAGACGCCGCCTGCGAAGAAGGCCAGGCCCAGGATCGCCAGGGCCACAAGGCTGAGGAGGCCGCTCTTCGGCTGCTCCGGCAACGGCCGAGGCACCGTCGCGCCGAAATCGAAGGGCGCGGCGTCGTCGATCACCAGGCGCGGCGCGCCGTCGTCGTGGCCGAACGGGTCGATATCCTCCATCAGATCGTTGGCGGCAGTCGGCTCGTCGAAGAGGTCCGGCCCGACCGGCCCGTCGGACGTGTCCTCGTCCTCGTACTCCGGAACGTGATCCAACTCGTCCTCGTCCTCCAGCGGCGCGACCAGGACGAAGGGCTCGTCCTCGTCGATCCTCGCCGGGGGACCGAAGTCGGCCTGCGGATGCGGCGTAGCGGGGATGTTCTCCGGATGGACCGGCGACTCGACCGGACGGGTCTCGCCCGGCTCGAGTCCCGGATCGGGGAAGATGGCTTGCAGGCGTGCAGTGATCGATTCCGCGGCGGCCTTTGTCGGACCGACGTCGTCCAGGTCTGCCTGGGGCGCGATGGTCGGCCCGGGCGGGTCGTCGCGGGTCAGGACCACGGTCTCGCCCTCAAGGCTGGTGCTGACCTGCGCCGGCAGCTGCCGCGGGACCACGTCGTGGGCGTCGGTGTCCAGCACGGGCTTCAGGATCGGCGACGGCGCGGCCACCCAGGCCTCTCCCGGAGGCGTCAGGAACAGCAGCTTCTCAGCCGCCCGGCGGCGGACCAGGGCGTCGATGACGATCCGCTCGCCGTGGAACTCCGCCTTGCGCCAGAGCTCCATGGCGCAGGCCGCCTGGACCAGCGCGCCCTCATTCAGGCGTTTCAGCACACCCGAGGACCGGAAGTTGTCCAGGCCCACGTTGAAGGCGAACGAGGTCAGGGCGTCGAACTGGTTCTGGTTGAGCGGGACGAAGAGCTCCTCGTTGAGCGCATGGGTCACCGCGATCAGGTCGTAGAGCAGCAGCGCCTCGGCGTCGTCGAGCGACACTTCCGCCCCTTGGCGCGCGGTCAGCGTGTGGCCATAGCCGATCGTCCAGCGCTCGTCGGGCAGCTGGGCGGCCTTCTGGCGATAGCCCTCGAACCGCTTGATCAACGTGATCGCGGCTCGGGACACACGGTGGCGAGGCGTCATGCCCTCTGACCCAAGTTGAAACAAACCCGACTGCACAGCTTACGACTGCGCAAGACGCGGGCCGTTGTGCCGAAGCTGAAGCTTTTACAACAGGATGAGGGCGGCAATTCCAAGAAGTGCGAGGAAGCCGAAGAAATCCGTCATGAAGGTGACGACCACCGAGGACGAAACGGCCGGGTCGCGCCCCAGGCGGTCGAGGACGATAGGCGCGATAATGCCGCCAAGCGCGGCCACGAACATGTTGGCGATGATCGCCAGGAAGACCACCAGCGAGAGCTTCAGGTCGCGCTCCCAGACATAGATGCCGGCGCCCAGGATGATGCCCACCGCCGCGCCGTTCAGCAGGCCGACGCTCAGCTCCCGCGCCACGATCCGCGCTGCGTTGTGGGCGTTCAGTTCCTTGCTGGCGATCGCCCGAACCGCGACGGTCAGCGCCTGCGTGCCCGCATTGCCGCCTAGCGAGGAGACAATCGGCAGCAGCATCACCAGCACCACGATCTTGGCGATCATCGGCTGGAAGGGGGAAATTACCGTGACGGCGATCGCCTCGGTCACAAGGTTGGCGAGCAGCCATGGCAGGCGCGACTTCACGATGCCGAACACGCCGGCGTCGCGGCCGGCGTCGGAAACCCCGGCCAGGGCCAGGATGTCTTCCTCGGTCTCTTCCTGGATGACGCCGACGATGTCGTCGACGGTGATCTGACCCACCAACCGGCCGCCAGGCTCGACCACCGGCGCGGAGATCAGGTGGTACTTGTTGAAGATGTAGGCGACCTCTTCCTGGTCCATATCGACCGGGATTTCGGTCACCGGCTCCATGATCTGGGCGAGCGGCACGTCGCGCTGGGCCCGGAGCAGATGGCTGACGGGGGCGGCGCCCACCGGCTTGTAGGTCGGGTCGACCACGTAGACGTCGAAGAACAGCTCCGGCAGCTCGTCGGCCTCGCGGCGCAGGTGGTCGATGGTCTGGCCGACGTTCCAGAACTGCGGCGCGGCCACCACCTCGCGCTGCATCAGGCGCCCGGCGGTCTCCTCCTCGTAGGCCAGGGAGGTCTCGATGGCGGCCCGCTCGACGTCGGGCATGGCGGCCAGAACCTGGGCGCGCTTGTCGTCCTCCAGGTCGTCGACCACATCGGCCGCGTCGTCGGACTCCATCTCGCCCAGCGCCTTGGCCAGGGTGGCCGAGGGCACGTGCTCGAGGATGTCCTCGCGGATTTCGGTGTCGAGTTCGGAGAGAATCTCGGCCAGCGCCTCGGGATCGAGGTGCGGAACCAGTTCCTCGCGGTCGTCGGCCGACAGGAAGCCCATCAGGTCGGCGATGTCGGCAGGGTGCAGCGCGGCCAGGAGCTCGCGCAGGCGCTCGGCGTCGCCGCGATCGAGCGCGTCGGCCACCATCGGCACATATTCGGGATTTAGCGCGTAGTCCTCGCCTAGCGCGAAATCTTCAAGGTCTTCTTCCGTCGCGGGGCGCGTCTTGCCCATAAGCTCAAGGTCGTCCGTTTCGCGGCTCATGCGGACCTCCTCTGGCTTATGTCAGACGCAATTTTCCTGCGAAGTTTGAAGACCTTGATTCACTGGTGCGGTCGAGAAGACTCGAACTTCCACGGGTTGCCCCACAGCGACCTCAACGCTGCGCGTCTACCAATTCCGCCACGACCGCTCGTGGTGAGGCGCGGCAGGTAGCAA
The DNA here is from genome assembly GCA_050729355.1 of Phenylobacterium sp. Lineage (GTDB taxonomy): Bacteria > Pseudomonadota > Alphaproteobacteria > Caulobacterales > Caulobacteraceae > Phenylobacterium. The sequence goes on from JBOHKZ010000333.1 coordinate 14,640, forward strand.
AGCTCGAACGGTTTGTGAAGCACGACCTGAACGCTTCTTGCGAAGCGCCGCACCGGGTGCGGCTAAAGACCGCCGGCCATGAAGTCGTAGACGTTGGCTTCGCGGGTCACGGCGATGGAAATCTTCTCGTCATTGATCTGTATCTCGCCGCGGGCCACCGGGTGGTTGTTGGCCAGGATCCAGACCTCGTCATTCACCCCGGCGTCGAGGGGAATCACCGCACCGCGGCCCATGCGCAGCAGCTGTTGCATGGGGAGCGTCGAACGCCCCAGCACCACCTGGATCTCCACGTTTACGGCCTTGACCTGACTCACGAAGCGACGCCCCTACCC
>JBOHKZ010000334.1:0-2962 GCA_050729355.1 Phenylobacterium sp.
CCCTGGGACTCCAAGGTCCACCGCGCCCCGGGCGGTTCCTCATCCGGCTCTGCGGTCGCCGTGGCCGCGGGCCTGGTCGACGCGGCGCTCGGCAGCGACACCGGCGGCTCGGTGCGCATCCCCTCCGGCGTCTGCGGCGTGGTGGGGCTGAAGCCCGGGCGCGGCCTGGTCAGCCTGCAGGGCGTCCATCCCCTCAGCCCGGCGCTGGACACGGTCGGCGCGCTTGCCCGCGACGTGGCCACGGCCGCGAAGATGCTGGCGGTGATCTCCGGACCGGACGGCGCGGCCGCCGAGCGCCCGCAGTTCGATGCCGACGCCGCGCTCGCCATGGACATCGAAGGCGCCAAGCTCGCCGCCATCGCGCTCGATCACCTGGGCGAGGTCGACGAGGAGGTCGGCCGCCTCTACCTCGCCAGCCTCGACAAGCTGCGCAAGGCCGGCGTGACCGTCCAGATGGTGCGGCCGCCCAAGTCGATGGAGGACAGCTTCGCCACCAACGGCTTCCTGATGTCGGGCGAAGGCTGGCGGGTCTGGCGCGAGCGCATCGAGCAGCATCGCGCAGTGATGGACCCCTGGATCGTTCGCCGCTTCGAGGCGGGCCGCGAGATCACCGACGAGCGGCTGGAGCAGGTCCACGCCCAGCGGGCCGAGGATCAGGCCCAGTTCCACGACTGGATCTCCGCCTACGACGGCCTGGCGACCCCCACCTGCCCGATCCCCGCGCCGCCGCTGGATACGGTCGACGAGACCGTCTCTCCGCTCAGCCGCCTGACCCGCGCCGCCAACTACCTCGACCTGCCGGGGATCAGCGTCCCCTGTGGTCTCACCCGCGACGGATTGCCGGCCGGCCTGCAGATCGTCGGTGGTCCGCGCGACGAGGCGATGGTCGTCGCGCTCGGCGCGGCGTTCGAGAAGGTCTCCGCCTGGAATGGCCGCAGCCCCGACCTCGCCGGCTTCGAATAGGCCTATTCCGCGGGATGCTCGGCCGGGGGCGTCGGCTTGGCGTAGGGCGATTTCCACAGCCGCTCGCCCAGCTTGCGGCAGAGCACGTAGAACACCGGCGTGAAGACGAGGCCGAAGATCGTCACGCCCAGCATGCCGAAGAACACCGCCGTCCCCAGCGCCTGACGCATCTCCGCGCCCGGCCCCGTGGCGATCACCAGGGGCAGCACGCCCAGGATGAAGGCGAAGGAAGTCATCAGGATGGGTCGCAACCTTGTCTTGGCCGCCTCGACAGCGGCGTCCCAGCGGCTAAGCCCCCGCTCCTGCCCCTGCTTGGCGAACTCGACGATCAGGATCGCGTTCTTGGCCGCCAGACCGATCAGCACGACCAGGCCTATCTGGGTCAGGATGTTGTTGTCCTGGCCGCGGACATTGACCCCCAGCATGGCGGCCAAGAGGCACATCGGCACGATCAGGATGATCGCCAGCGGCAGGGTCACACTCTCGTACTGCGCGGCCAGCAGCAGGAAGACGAAGACCACCGCCAGGCCAAAGGCGATCGCCCCGGTGTTGCCGGCGCTCTTCTGCTGGAAGGCGAGCTCCGTCCATTCGTAACCGAAGCCGGCCGGAAGCCGCGCCTTGGCGAGCTTCTCCACCGCGTCCAGCGACTGGCCGGACGAGAACCCGGGCTTGGTGTCGCCCTGCAGCTCGGCGGCCGGGTAGAGGTTGTAGCGGACCACGCGATAGGGACCGGAATCGTCGCGGATCGTGGCGATCGAGCCCAGCGGCACCATGGCTCCGCTGTCCGAGCGAGTCTGCAGGCGGGCGATATCAGCGGCCTCGTTGCGATATGGCGCATCCGCCTGCGCGGTCACCTGATAAGTTCGCCCGAGATAATTGAAATCGTTTACGAACGCAGACCCCAAATAGATCGACAGCGCCTCGAACACGCGCTCCGGCGGCACGCCCGCCAATTCCGCCTTGTCGCGATCGATCTCGGCCCAGAGTCTGGGCGTGGAGGTGTTGAACAGGGTGAAAACGCTGGTCAGCGCCTTGTCCTGGTTGGCGTGCGCCATCAGGTCGGTGGTGGCGCCCTCGAGCGCCTTGTAGCCGGCGCCGCGCCGGTCCTCGACAATCAGCTTCCATCCCCCGCCCGTCCCGATGCCGTTGACCGGTGGCGGCTGGATCACCAGCACATTGGCGCCGGGAATTTCGGCGAGTTTCCCGCGCAGTTCGGCAAGCACCTTGGGCGCCTTGATGTGCTCTTTGCCCCGCTCCTCGAACGGCGTCAGCGTCAGGAAGATCGTCCCCGCGTTGGGCGCGTTGGTGAAGGTCGTGCCGTCGAGCCCGGTGAACGGCGCGGCGTGCGCCACGCCCTTGGTGTCCAGCGAGATGTTGGTCACGTCGCGCACGATCTTGTCTGTGCGGGTCAGCGACGAGCCCGGCGGCAACTGCACCACCGCGATCAGATAACCCTGGTCCTGCGCGGGGATGAAGCCGGTCGGAGTCGCGGTGAAACGCCAGACCGTCAGCCCTAGCAGCACCGCATAGACCACCAGCATCAGCCCGGTGCGGCGTACGTTGCGCGACGTCAGCACGCCGTAGCGCGCGCTCAGCCAGTTGAACGCCGCGTTGAACCTTTCGCCAAAGGCCTGGAACGGCCGCTTCCAGCCGGTCTCGCGCACCGGGTGCTCCGGCTTCGGCCGCAGGACCAGCGCCGCCATGGCGGGCGAGAGCGTCAGCGAGACGACCAGCGAGATCACCGTGGCGCTGGCGATCGTCAGCGCGAACTGCTTGTAGAACTGGCCCGAGATGCCGGTGATGAAGGCGGTCGGGACGAACACCGCCACAAGCACCAGCGCGATGGCGATCAGCGCGCCGCCGACCTCGTCCATGGTCTTGTAGGCCGCCTCCTTGGGCGACATGCCGGCCTCGAGGTTCCGCTCGACGTTCTCCACCACGACGATGGCGTCATCCACCACGATGCCGATCGCCAGCACCAGGCCGAACAGGCTGAGGC
>JBOHKZ010000335.1:0-5757 GCA_050729355.1 Phenylobacterium sp.
GTCGAAGCCTGGGTCCGCCACTGGCAGACGCGGGTTCCGGATTCGGCGGCGGCGCCGCGACGGTCGTGGGCGGCGCTGCCGTGAGATGTTCGTCGAGGAAGCGGAAGGTGCGGTCAAAGAGGTCGCGGACGTCGCCGGGGCTCCGCACGCTGTGCTGCGCGCCCCAATAGATCACTAGCTCCGCGTCCTTCCGTTGCCGGAACAGCGCCGAATACATCGCCTGCGACTGCGCGAACGGCAGGCTGTCCTGGCCGCCATGCAGCAGCAACAGCGGCGTCTCGATGCGGTCGGCGTTGAACAGCGGGCTGTTGCGGACGTAGCGGTCGCGTTCCGCCCAGGGCGGCCCGAGCAGCTTGGGCTGGGTGGCCTCGACGCCGCCGGTGTTCCAGTTGCTCATGTAGCCGCTCTCCGGATCCAGCTGGAAGACCTCCGGCAGGGCCGACCACAGCGCGGTCAGTTCGCTGATCCCGTTCATGGCGACGGCGGCGCGAAAGCGGTTCGTCTGGGTGATGGTGGTCATCACAGTGTAGCCGCCGAAACTCCAGCCGATCAGGGCGGCGCGCTCAGGGTCGAACAAGCCCTTGAGCCGCGGATCGCCGGAGGCGGCGTCCATCACGCCGAGGATGCGGTCGGCCAGGTGGTCGGCCGGGTCGGTCATCCCACCCGGGGGGTTGGGCAGGCTGGGGACCAGCACGGCGTAGCCGTGACCGGTGAGCATCCGCAGGTTCTGCTGGAAACCCGACTCCATGTAGCGGTCGCCCGGCGGTTTTGGGTAGGTGTCGCCGAGGTAGGGGCGGACGATCAGCGGCGGAGGCGGCGCGCTGTCGGGCAGGCCCCCCGGCAGGTAGAGCCAACTGGTGAGCGCCTCCCCGGTAGGCCCCCGATGATGGACGGGCTCGACGCGCGGCGCGTCGGTGGCGGCGAGGCCGGCGTTGACGGTGGTCAGTACGGCCGGCGGTTGCGAGGGACGCAGCAGGGTCAACCGTTCCACCCCGTGCGGATCGAGGTCATGCAGCACGGCGCCGGAGGCGGCCGCGGCCCAGAGGCCGCCGTCGCCGGCCGGCAGGTCGAGCACCCAGTGATGTCCCGTGGCGTCGAGGCGTTCCAAGCCCCTCGCCGCCTCGGACGTCGACCGCAGCCAGAAGGCCGCCTGCGGCGCGCGGTCGAGGCGGGCCCCGTCCCAGGGCCGCGGCGGCCGTTGCGCCAACGACAACGGGTCTCCCGGCGAGCGCTTCGCCGCACCGTTCCGTCGAAGGGTCCAGATCGCGCCGTCCGCCAGCACGGCAAAGCTGCGGGGATCGGAGACCCGCACCAGCTTGCTGGGCGCCGGCAGGTCTCGGGTCAGGTTGACCGGACCGCGCGCGGTCAGCCGAAACCAGTCGTCGCGGCCGCCCGCGGGGTTGTCGGCGCCGGCGGCGAGACGCCCGAACGCCAGCGGGTCCTCGCCCATCCAGGCGGTCCAGACCGTGACCGGGTTGAGGTCGGCGTGCAGCCGCAGCGATTGTCCCACGGGGCTCGTCTGGCCGCTTGCGGCGTCGATCCGCAACAGGGCGCCGGTGGTCCAGAGCCCGTCCGCGCCGCGCGCGAGGGTCAGCAGGCTGCGGCCCGACGGCGACCAGGTGAACAGCTGGGGAAGCATGTCGCAGGCCGCGCATGGCGTCTGTATCGCTCCGGTCTGCAGATCCAGGATCGAGAGGCGGGTCGCCTCCGTCTCCAGGCCGGCCGGTCCGCGAACCGGGCGGTCGCCGCGGGGCTGGACGTCGGGGCCGGCCGTCAGCAGCGCCACACGGCGGTTGTCCGGTGAGACCTCCAGATCGATGAAGTCGCCGGTCGCCAGGGTTTGTGGCGTGCCGGTCTTCGCGTCCACGGCCAGCAGCTGGGCCGGCGCGGCGCGCGGCCGGACGGCCAGGTAGCGGCCGCTTCCGAATGCCGTGTGGGACCCGGCTCCCGTGGCCGCGGCCTCCCAGTATTGCGGCAGGCGGTCGGCCATGACGAAGCCCAACCGGATCGCCTGCGGGGGCCGATGGTCGGTCTGGTGCAGCACCAGGAGCGTGTCGTCGGATAGCCATTGCAGGGCGCGCCCGCGGGCTCCGTCGCGCGGATCGATCTCCAGCCAGCGGGCCTCGCCCGTGGCCAGGGTGACGATCCCGAGGCGCCAGCGGCGATCGGCGAGCCGGTAGACCGCGAGATAGCGGCCGGAGGGCGAGAAGGGGCCCATCGTCACGCCGGGTCCCGGATCGGCCGCTAGCAGCGGCCGGACGGGCCCCTCGCGGGCGAGGTCGAAGACCTTAAGCCGGCTCAGGGTCTGGCTGTTGGCCTGGTCATAGTCGTAGCGCGGGGCGGCGTCGTAGGCGCCACGCTCCTCGAACACGACCCAGCGGCCGCTGGGATCGAAGGCGACCGCGCCCAGCGACTGCTGGTGCAGCAGGTCATCGACATTGAACGGACGCGCGTGGGCGACGCTCGCGCCGGACAGCGCGACGGCGGCGGCAAGGGCCGCCAACAACTTGCGGGACATGGCGCACGCTCACCAGGTGCGGGCGAGCTGCAAGGACACGAACCGGCCGATGGGATCGGCGTTGGCGGCGTCGTATCCGATCCCGACGGGGTTGTCGTAGAACGGCGGATCGCGGTCGAAAAGGTTGCGGATATTCAGCAGCACCGCGACGCCCTTCAGCGGGCCGGCAGTGGGCGGGGCCAGCCGGGCCTGGACGTCGAAGGTCGGCTGGCCACCGATGCGGACGCCGAGCGCATCGTGGTAGCGGCCGACGTAGTTGAAGGCGCCGCCGAGCGTCAGCCGGTCGCGGGTCCAGTCCGCCGTCACCCGGCTGCGGAACCGCACCGGATAGTTGGCGATGTTGGCGCGGTCGATCACCGGAGAGGTCGGCGTCACCTGCTGGTCGAAGGCGAAGAGGTAGGTCGCCTGGCCTGCGAGCACGACGCGGTCGTCGCCGAGCGCGAAGGCGTAGTCGGCCGCGACGTCCATCCCTTTCACGTGCAGGGCGGCGGTGTTGACGTAGCGGTTGTCGGCAATGGCGCCGTAGGCCTCGGGCTCGAAGACGCCGCTGCGGGTGTCGAGGGCGGGGCTGGCGAGCAGGGCGGCGATCAGCGCCCGGTCGGCGCTGTTGGCGCCGGGCGAGATGCGGTTGACGAAGCTCGCCAGGGTCGGGTCGGTGAGCGCATTGACCAGGTTGGTTTGCACCGGCCGGTCGATGCGGTTGTGGAAACGGATGTCGAAGCCGGTGGCGCTGATATGCAGTCCCGGCCAGCGCGAGGGCCGGTAGTCCGCCCCGAAGGTCCAGGAGCGGGCGGTCTCGGGCTTCAGGTCGGGGTTGCCGCCGCCGAGGATCAGCGAGAGCACGCTCCCGTCGCCCACCGCCAGCAGCGACGGACTGTACACGGACGGATCATTGGTTTCGCGCAGCGCCGGCGCGCGGAACGAGCGGCCGTAGGTGCCGCGCAGCTGCAGGTCGAGGGTCGGCGACCACTCGAGTCCGACCTTCGGATTGGCGGTCGGGCCGATCGCCTCGTAGTGCTCGACGCGCCCGGCGATGGAGAGCTCGAGCCGCTGCAGCCCCGGCCGCGCATTGGCGGGGCCGACCAGCGGCGCGCTCAGCTCGGCGAAGGCGGCGGTGACGTCGCGCGAGACATCGGTCCCCGGTTGGGCGACCGGGACGGCGCTCGCGACATAGTTGGAGGCGTGGCGCACGAGGGTCTCGCGACGCGCCTGCACCCCAAGCGCCAGCTTCACGGCGCCGGCCGGCAGGCTCCACAGCGACCCATCGGCCTGCAGGTTGGCCGAGGCGACCCGGTCGCGGCTGCGCGCGGTGATGAAGCCCGATCCGATGTACGCCAGCACCGCCGGATTGTTCGAGCCGGCGATCCCGGTGAAGGGGTTGAAGTAGCCGTCGCGGGCGGCGCGGAAGGCCGTATCCGCTCGGTCGGCGCTGCGGCCGGTGGCCTCGTTGAGGAACACGGAGTTGAGGAGCTGGCTGTTGCGGACCTCCTCGATGTCCTGCGCGAAGGTGGCGTACGCTTCGCTGCGCCAGTCCCCGGCGAGCTTCAGCGAACCGCCGGCCGTCAGGCTGAGGTTCTCGACCGAGCCGGCCGCGAGCGGATTGGGGAGATCGCTGTTGAAGGCGTAGGCGATGCTCTCGGAGGCGGCCCCGATCGGCGAGACATAGAACGGGTTGTTGCGGTCGACCGTGAAGGTGCTGGTGGCCGCGCCCTGGTGCGACTTGAAGCGGCGGCTGCTGAACCGCGCGTCGGCGGTGAGCTCCAGCCGGTCGCCCAGCGCCTGGTCGGCGGAGACGTAGAGGGCGTTGAGGGTCTGCTTCGGCAGGATGTCCTCGCCGAGCCGCTGGTTCTGCAGGTTGACCGTGCCGAGGACGAAGTCTGTGGGCTTGAGGCCGACGCCGTTTTGGCCGGCCGGGATCGCCCAGCCCGGAACCAGCGCGCGGGTCACCGGATCGGTGCGCAGGATGTTGCCGGGGAAGGCGTTGATCTGCCGGCGGTCCGTACCGCCGAGTGGGCGCAGGTCCGCGTCGGCGCTGAACTTGCGGGCGCCGCCCGGCAGGTTCTCGCGCCGCTGGTACTCATAGGCGAAGACCAGGCCGCCGCCGTTCCAGCGCTTGCCGAAGGTCTGCGAAAACTGCCCCTGGACCGGTTCGCCCGCCGTGGCCAAGCCGCCGAGCACCCGGGTCTCGGCGCCCTCGTAGTTCTTGCGGGTGATGATGTTGACCACGCCGCCCACGGCGTCGGAGCCATAGAGGGCCGACGCGCCGTCGAGCAGCACCTCGACGCGCTCGACCGCCGCGCTCGGGATCGAGGAGACGTCGGAGAAATCCCCGAAGGTGCCGGAGCCGGCCAGCCTACGGCCGTTGACCAGCACGAGGGTCGCGTTGTTGCCGAGGCCGCGCAGGTTCAGGGCCGAGCCGAAGGCGCTGTTGCGGCCGGTCGGGTCGCCGCCCGTGTTGAGGGTGCCTTCGGAGGCGCCGCCCGGGAAGTTTTGCGGCAGGGCGCGCAGCGCATCGACCACCGTGGTCTGGCCGGAGCGCTCGAGGTCGGCGTGCGACAGGACGACGAGCGGGGAGGCGGTGGAGGCGCCGCGGATGTGCGACCCGGTGATCTCCACCTCTTCCACCAGCGGCGCCGCTGCGGCCTGAACGTCCACGGCCGACGGTCGCGCGCCGTCGCTGGCCACGAGGCCGGCGACGGTCGGGTCAGGGACGAAAGGGCGGGTGGCCTGGGTCTCGCCCCCGGTGTGGGAGGCCGCCGCCGGCGCGGCGGGCCGCTCGATGACGATCAGCTCGGCGCTCACCCGACGCGCCCGCAGGCCGCTGCCCGCCAGCAACTGCGCCAGCGCTTCGTCCGGCGTGTAGCTGCCCTGCACGGCGGGGGCGCGGAGCCCGGCGACCAGCGCCTTGGGGAAGAAGATCTGCTGCTTGGTCTGCGACGCCAGGCTGAGCAGGGCGGGCTCGAGGCTGGCGGCGCCGATATGCACCGGATAGCTCGGCTGAGCCTGGGCGGCCGTGGCGACCAGAGCCGCGAGCGCGGCCCCGAACCAGAGGCGACGCTTCTTGCACGCCTGTTGAACGATCCTGGACATGGTTCCCCCGCGGACGATGTCGCAGGCCCGCCGGACCGTGATGGTCCTGTCGCTCAAGGCGCGTGGATCGTCTGCAGGGTTAGAGGGAAAAATGAGGGGGTAACCCTCGCGGCCGATGCAAAAAAACTGTCATCCCCCCGGTGTGGCCT
>JBOHKZ010000336.1:0-5360 GCA_050729355.1 Phenylobacterium sp.
CTTCGGGATCGACAAGACGGGCGCCAAGACCGCGGACTATCAGCCCGGCATCGAGCTGCACGGCAAATACGTCTTCATCGGCGAGGGCGTGCGCGGATCGCTCTCCAAGCAGCTGCGGGCAAAGTACAGCCTGGCCGAGGGCGTCGATCCCGAGAAATACGGTATCGGCCTGAAGGAGATCTGGCAGGTTCCGGACGAGGTCTTCAAGCCGGGCCTGGTGCAGCACACTCTGGGCTGGCCGCTGGACGACCAGACCGGCGGCGGCAGCTTCCTCTACCATTTCGGCGACAACTACGTGTCCATCGGCTTCGTGGTGCACCTGAACTACAAGAATCCCTGGATCTCGCCCTTCGACGAGTTCCAGCGGTTCAAGCACCATCCGGACATCGCCAAGCACCTGAAGGGCGGCAAGCGCATCGCCTATGGCGCGCGCGCCATCAGCGAGGGCGGCCTGCAGTCCGTGCCGCGGCTCTATTTCCCGGGCGGCGTCCTGCTTGGCGACAGCGCCGGCTTCGTGAACGTGCCACGGATCAAGGGCAGCCATAACGCCATGAAGAGCGGCATGATGGCGGCGGAAGCGGCCTATGCGGCCATCCAGGCCGGGCGCTCGCGCGACGATCTCGTCGAGTACGAGGACGCCTACCAGAAGTCCTGGGTGCGCACGGAACTGAACAAGGTCCGCAACTCCAAGCCGATGCTGTCGAGGTTCGGCAACACCTTGGGGGTCCTGCTGTCGGGCTTCGACATGTGGTGCACCCAGCTGCTGGGCGGCTTCTCGTTCTTCGGGACGATGCATCACCACAAGAACGACGCCGACTCCACGGGCCTCGCCAAGGACTTCAAGCCGATCGTCTATCCGAAGCCGGACAACGTGCTGAGCTTCGACAAGCTTTCCAGCGTGTTCCTGTCCAACACCAACCACGACGAGAACCAGCCGGCGCACCTGAAGCTGCGCGATCCGTCGGTGCCGATCTCGATCAACCTGCCGAAGTATGGGGAGCCGGCGCGGCTCTACTGCCCGGCCGGCGTCTACGAGGTGCTCTACGACGACAAGGGGCAGAACCCGAAGTTCCAGATCAATTTCCAGAACTGCGTCCACTGCAAGACCTGCGATATCAAGGACCCGTCACAGAACATCGTCTGGACGACGCCCCAGGGCGGCGACGGACCGAACTACCCGAATATGTGACGCCAGTGACGGGAGGCCGCCTTGCGGCGGCCATGCTTACGTCGGAAGGTGACGCCATGCGCCTACACCTGCTCGCTGCTGTCGCCCCGCTCGTCCTCCTGACCGCCTGCGCCAGCGCAGGGCCGGGCGCTCCGGCGCGGGGTGGAACGTCGGAGCTTGCATCGGGCATCTCGCCTTACGGCATGTTCCTGGCCGGCGAGGCGGCGCTGAACGACGGCAAGAGCGGGGAGGCGGCGCGCTTCTTCGAGCAGGCCCGGATGCAGAGCGCCGACGACGCCATGGTGTCAGAGCGGGCCTTCACCGCGGCCCTGCTTTCCGGCGACGTCGACAAGGCCGCGGCGCTCGCGCCGACCGGCGACGGCGCGTCGGAGGCCAGCAAGCGGCTCGGCAAGCTGGTGGTGGCCATCGACGCCCTGGCCGACGGCAAGGCCAAGCAGGCGAAGGAGTTGCTCTCTGGCGACAACATCGCCTTCCCGCATCGTTCGGCCGCCGCCCTGGTGGGGCCCTGGGCCGCCGCCGAGGCCGGCGACGTCGAGGCCTCGCTGGTGCGGCCGCAGGTGCGCGGCGATCGGGCGGTCGACTACTTCGGACAGCTTGGGCAGGGCGCGCTCTTCGAGCGGGCGAAGCGCTATGACGAGGCCGAGACCGACTTCAAGGCGGCCGCCTCGATGGTCAATCCCAGCGTCATCGCGGTCATGGCCTATGGCGGATTCCTCGAACGCCGTGGTCGGCGCGTCGACGCCCTGACCCTCTACGATAGCTTCCTGGCGCAGGACCCGACCAACCTGCCCATCAAGACCGCCAAGGCCCGCGCTTCGGCCGGAAAGCCGCCGCCGCAGCCGACGACCCGCGAGGGCGCGGCCCAGGCGATGCTGGCGGCCACCGCGACCATGGTGCAGGCCCAGCAGACCCAGACGGCGCTGGCCTATCTGCGGCTGGTCCTCGACCTCGATCCGCAGAAGGACGCCGCCTGGATCATGGTCGGCGACATCATGCAGGGCTCGGGCGACACCGAGGCGGCCCGTGTGGCCTATTCGCACCCCAAGCCCGGCACGCTGGAATATGGCGCCGCCCAGGCCAAGCTCGCCTGGACCTACCAGGCGGCGGACGACAAGGTCACGGCCCTGAAGCTGGCCCGCGCCGGCGCGGCCTCGGGCGACCCGGATGCGCGGATCACCCTGGCCGACCTGCTACGCTCCAACGAGCAATACGCCGAGGCGGCCGAGATCCTCACGGGCTTGATCAACGAGTCGAAGACCCCGGACTGGCGCCTGCGCTATTCGCGCGGCGTCGCCTATGAGCGGATGAACAAGTGGCCGGAGGCCCAGGCCGACCTGCAGGCGGCGCTCGATGCGCGGCCGGATGAGCCGGAACTGCTGAACTACCTCGGCTATTCGCTGATCGACCGGGGCGAGCGGCTCAAGGAAGCCATGGCCATGGTCGAAAAGGCCGTCGCCGCCAATCCGCGGTCGGGCGCCATGATCGACTCGCTGGGCTGGGCCTACTATCGGCAAGGCGACTACAGGAAGGCGGTCGAGAAGCTGGAGCAGGCGGTCGAGTTGGAAGCCGGCGATCCGGATATCAACAACCACCTGGGCGACGCCTACTGGAAGGCCGGACGCCGCGACGAGGCGCAGTTCCAGTGGCGCCGGGTGCTGACCCTGAACCCCGATGCGAAGATGAAGGCGAGCGCCGAAGCCAAGCTCGCCTCGGGCCTCGGCCCCGACGGTCCGACGCCGAAAATCGCAGGCCAGTAGTCCCTTGGGCGCCGCGCTCGCGCCGGCCAAGGTCAACCTGTACCTGCACGTCGGCGCGCCCGGCTCCGACGGTTATCACCCGCTTTGCAGCCTGATGACCTTCGCCGATTTCGGCGACCGGCTGAGCACCTACGAGGCCGATGTCCTCTCGCTGGACATCCGCGGACCGTTCGCGGCCGGCCTGTCGGCGGATGCGGACAACCTGGTGGCGCGCGCGGCGGTCGCCTTGATCGGCGAGGCGCGACGGCCGCTGCCGCCGGTCGGGATCATGCTGGAAAAGCGTCTGCCCATAGCCTCCGGCCTTGGAGGGGGTTCAAGCGACGCCGGCGCGACCCTGCGGCTGCTGTCGGACGAATTCCGCTTCAGCCTCGGCGACGAGCGGCTGGAGGCGCTGGCCGCCAGCCTGGGCGCCGACGGCGCGGCCTGCCTCTGGGGCCGGCCGGTGACGGCGCAGGGCAGGGGGGAGCGGCTGAGCCCCGCGCCCGGGCTGCCTGACCTGGACATCGTGCTGGTCAATCCGGGCGTCCCGGTCTCCACCGCCGAGGTCTATCGCCGGTTCGATGCGGCGGGCAGGTTCGGGGACGTTGAGCCGCCGCCCACGCCGGAAGCCTTCGAAACGGCCGCCGAGCTGGCGGGCTGGCTGAGCGTCCAGCGCAATGACCTGCAGGCCGCCGCCATCGCCACGGCGCAGGAAGTGGGTGCGGTGCTCGAAACCCTGGCGAACGAGCCGGAAACCCTGCTGGCGCGGGTCTCGGGCTCGGGCGGCACCTGCTTTGCGCTCTGCGCCAGCGACATCGAGGCCGAGAGCCTCGCCGAACGCCTGGAGGCGATGGCGCCCTCGTGGTGGGTCAAACGCTGCCGCCTTGGCGGACCGTGGCCCGATCCCGATTAGTAGATGCTCCCCTCAGGGGGAGCTGTCAGCGCAGCTGACTGAGGGGTTTGGAGTCCGCGGCCTTGGCGCGCTGGGATCCAAACGAAAACGGGAGCCCCTTCGCAAGGGCTCCCGTTCCGTAGGCAACTGAGCCCCGACCGCCTTGGGCACACTCGGCGGCCGGGAAGCTCCGTCAGGCGTGGTAGGCGCGCTCGCCGTGCTCGGCGATATCCAGGCCTTCTTCCTCGGTGTCCTCGCTGACCTTCAGGCCGACGGTGAACTTGATGATGAAGAAGACGATGGAGCTGGCGACCGCGGACCAGATGAAGGACACGCTCACCGCCTTAAGCTGGGTGATGAACTGACCCATCATCGTGTAGCTGGTCAGGGCGTCGCAGGTGGAGAAGTCCTTGTCGAGGCCGCAGGTCGTGTAGTCGACGATGCCTGCGCCGCCCAGCGAGGCGGAGACCAGGATGCCGGTCGCCAGGGCGCCGACGATCCCGCCGATCGCGTGGATGCCGAAGGCGTCCAGGCTGTCGTCGTACTTCAGCGCGTTTTTCACGACCGAGCAGAAGAAGACGCAGATCGGGCTGACGATCAGGCCCAGCACCAGCGCGCCGATGGGACCGGCGAAGCCGGCCGCCGGCGTGACCGCCACGAGGCCCGCCACCAGGCCGGAGGCCATGCCGAGCATCGAGGCCTTCTTACGCGTGATCCATTCCGTCGCGGCCCAGGAGAAGCCCGCGGCGGCGGTGGCGATGAAGGTGTTGATCATGGCCAGCGAGGCGTAGCCGTTGGCTTCAAGGTTGGACCCGGCGTTGAAGCCGAACCAACCGACCCACAGCAGGCCGGCGCCGACCAGGGTCAGGGTGAGGGAGTGCGGCTGCATCGGCTCGGAACGGTAGCCCTTCCGCGGACCGAGGATCAGGCAGCCCATGAGGGCGGCCACGCCGGCGTTGATGTGAACGACGGTGCCGCCGGCGAAGTCCAGGGCGCCCCAGCCCCAGAGCAGGCCGGATTTCACCGGGTCCTTCGGCGCGTGGGCGATGGTGTCGGGTCCCGGCCACCACCACACCATGTGCGCGATCGGGTAGTAGGAGAGGAGCGGCCAGAGGACGGCGAAGATCACCACGGCCGAGAACTTCATCCGTTCAGCCACGCCGCCCAGCACCAGGCAGGCGGTGATGGCGGCGAAGGTCATCTGGAAGCAGATGAACGTCAGCTCGGGGATGTAGACGCCGGTCGAGAACGTCGCCGCGACGCTCGCAGGCGTCACGCCGTTCATGAACAGCCGGCTGGTTCCCCCGACGAAGGCGTCATGCGATCCGCCGTCCGTGAAGGCCAGCGAATAACCCCAGAGCACCCAGGCCATCATGCCGATGACGCAGACGGTGGTCGTCTGCATCAGCATGGAGAGCATGTTCTTCTGGCGGACCAGGCCGCCGTAGAAGAGCGCCAGGCCCGGGACGATCATCAGCAGCACCAGGACCGACGAGACCATCATCCAGGCGTTGTCGCCCTTGTCGACCGGGGTCGGCAGTGC
>JBOHKZ010000337.1:0-1606 GCA_050729355.1 Phenylobacterium sp.
GTGGTGCGGGGCCTGGCGATCCTGCTCTGCATCGTGCCGGCGGTTGGCATGGCGTTGAACGGCGTCTCGCCCAATGAACTGAAGTACGCCTCCGGCCTCTTCAACCTGATGCGCAACCTGGGCGGGGCCATCGGCATCGCCGTCGCCAACACCTGGCTGCTGGATTTCACCCGCGAGCACATGCTGCGCCTGAGCGAGGGTCTCGGCCAGACGCCGGAACGGGCCATGGCGATGATCCAGGGCCTGACGCAGCACGCCTCGGGCTGGACGCCGGACGCCGCCCGCGCGCTCGCCATGGCGCAAAGCGAGATGGGCCGGATCGTCAGCCGCCAGGCCATGACGCTGGCCTTTGCCGACACCTACCGGCTGATGGCGTGGCTGTTCCTCGGCGCCCTGATCATCGTGCCGTTCTGCAAGCCGGCCCCGCTGAACGCTCCGCCACCGCCTGACGCCCACTAGGCAGTCGTCTGGCGCACGAGAGTGCTCACGCGTAGAACAGGATTCTCGCGGGAGGCCAGATTCGATGGAAATCGTTCTCGACCAGATCGACCGGCGCATCCTGCGCGAACTGCAGGCCGACGCGACGATCCCCATCGCCGAACTGGCGGAGCGCGCGGGTCTTTCACAGACCCCTTGCTGGAAGCGGGTGAAGCGGCTGACCGACGCCGGCGTCATCGAGCGCCGCGTCGCGATCCTCGACCGGGAGAAGCTAGACCTCGGGCTCGTGGTCTTCGTCGCCGTGCGGACCAGCCGGCACGATCAGGAATGGCTGGACGCCTTCGCCGGCGGCGCATCGCGCCTGCCGGAGGTGGTGGAGTTCTACCGGATGTCGGGCGAGACCGACTATCTCCTGAAGGTCGTGGTCAAGGACATCGCCGCCTATGACGCCTTCTACAAACGGCTGATCGCCGCGGCGCCGTTACAGGACGTCTCCTCGTCCTTCGCGATGGAGCAGATCAAGCTCACCACCGCCCTGCCGATCTAGCTTTCCGTTACGTCAGATGACGTCACGGCGCCGATTGACTCCGCGTCGCCGCAGGTCGCCAAATTCCTCCAAACAACAAGTGTTGCGGGAGGATGCGTTGAGTTCCTGGACCTTCGCGGACGTATGGGAGGCGATCGCCGCCGCCCAGCCTGATCATCCGGCCCATATCCAGGGCGATCGGGTGCTGACCTGGGGCGAGTTCGACGCCCGGTCGGACGCGTTGGCCGCCCACCTGATCGACGCAGGTTTGGACCATCAGGCCAAGGTCGCCGCCTTTCTCTACAACGGCCCGGAGTACCTCGAGACCTACTATGCGGCCTTCAAGGGCGGTTTCGCGCCAGTCAACACCAACTACCGATACGGGCCGGAAGAGCTCTTCTACCTGTTCGACAACGCCGACGCGCAAGCCATTGTCTTCCATGCGGGTTTCGCCGACGTGGTGGAGACCATCCGCGGCCGTCTCGGGCAGGTGAAGAGCTGGATCGCGGTCGCCGAGCCGGGCCACCCGGCGCCCGCCTGGGCCGAAGACTACGACGCCATCGTCGCCAGGGTTCCGGCCAAGCGTCCGGTCAAGGCGCCCTGGGGCCGTTCTGTGGACGACCTGCTGCTGCTCTACACCGG
>JBOHKZ010000338.1:0-2863 GCA_050729355.1 Phenylobacterium sp.
GCCCAGCTCCTCCAGCTTGAACTGGGTCTCGGCCAGCCACTCGGAATAGGGCTCGGCGTCGGCGAGGGACCGCTTGATCTCCTCGTCCTCGATGATGCGGCCCTCTTCCATGTCGATGAGCAGCATCTTGCCGGGTTGCAGCCGCCACTTGCGGACGATGCGCTCTTCCGGAACGTCGAGGACGCCCACTTCCGAGGCCATGATCACATGGTCCTGGTCGGTGATGATGAAGCGCGCGGGACGCAGGCCGTTGCGGTCGAGGGTCGCGCCGATCTGGCGGCCGTCGGTGAAGGCCACGGCGGCGGGACCGTCCCAGGGCTCCATCAAGGCGGCGTGGTACTCGTAGAAAGCGCGCCGCTTGGCGTCCATCAGCGGATTGCCGGTCCAGGCCTCCGGGATCAGCATCATGACGGCGTGGGCCAGCGGATAGCCTCCGGCCACCAGCAGCTCCAGCGCGTTGTCCAGGCAGGCGGTGTCCGACTGGCCGTGCGGGATCAACGGCCACATCTTGTTGAGGTCGGGGCCCAGGAGGTCGCTTTCCATCGAGCGACGGCGGGCGTTCATCCAGTTCACGTTGCCGCGCACGGTGTTGATCTCGCCGTTGTGGGCGATGAACCGGTAGGGGTGCGCCAGCTTCCAGGACGGGAAGGTGTTGGTGGAGAACCGCTGGTGGACGAGCGCCATCGCGGACTCGGCCTGCTCGTCGAGCAGGTCCGTGTAGAAAGTCCCAACCTGGTGGGCGAGCAGCAGGCCCTTGTAGACGACGGTCCGGGTCGAGAGCGACGGAAGGTAGAGCTCGGCGAGGCTGGGGAGGTTCCGCTTAACCGCGAGTTCCGCCAGGGGGTTCTGCGTCTGTTTGCGGATCGCCAGCAGCTTGCGCTCGTGGGCGTCCTGATCGCGGACGTTGGGGCCGCGGCCGATGAAGGCCTGACGGATCACCGGCATCTGGGCCAGCACGGCTTCGCCGAGGCCGGTGGTGTCGATCGGCACGTCTCGCCAGCCCAGCAACGGCTGCTTTTCAACGGTCAGGAAATGCTCGAACTGGGCCACGGCCACGCCGCGGGCTTCCTCGTCGCGCGGCAGGAAGCACATGGCGACCGCATACTCGCCGGCCGGCGGCAGAGCGACGCCCGCGCCATTCGCCCAGCTACGATAGAGGCCGTCCGGGATTTGGATCAGGATGCCCGCACCATCGCCCACCAGCGGATCGGCGCCCACGGCGCCGCGGTGGTCGAGGTTCACCAGGATCTGCAGCCCGGCCTCGATCACCTCGTGCGATTTGCGGCCTTTGATGTTGGCCACGAAGCCCACGCCGCACGAGTCATGCTCGTTCGCCGGATCGTACAGACCTTGCTTAGGGGGAAACCCCATTCCGTCCTCTCAAACACGCCGAAGCGCGGTTCACCCCACATCGAAAGGGTCACCGTGCTTGCGGGCATTTACCCGGCAAGATCAGCCCTTGTCGATGGGCCGAAAGCTCTATGCGGGGAAGATTTTTCTAATGCCTCAGTCAGATGCGCTCAGGGCGCTGTGAGCGCCTGCTTGCCCGCGCAGCCGATCCACCCGCCCGGCGACCGGCGATAGACCGAGGCCGTATAGGCGCCGGCCGGCAGCCGTTTGATCAGATAGGTACCGAGGAAGCCGCTCTCCGCGCCGGTCGGGATCTTGAAGAAGGCTGCGACGTCAGGTCGCTTGCCGTTCACCTGGATGGGGGCCGCGAAATCCCCTGCCGGCGCCTGCAAGCGCAGATAGCCGGTCGCCGAGGTGATGCTGGGGGCTAGTTCCGAGATCCAGCCGCTGACCGCCAGCGCCGCCTCGCCCTTGATGCCTGGGGTCAGGGTCGCCGCTTCCAGATTGCAGTTGGGCGTCGGCGGCGCGACGGCCAGCGCCGCAGCGATCTTGGCGGAGGTCGGCGCCAGGACGGGCATGGTCGGCGCCTCGACCGACGGAGTGACGGCGCCCAGGACGTGGTCGATGCGAACGAGCGCCGCCGCGGAGGGCGCCGGTCCGTCGCCGGCGGCGACCCGCAAGCCGCTCTCGAGCACCTCGAGGATCACGATGTCGGGTTTGAAGCGCTCGATGAGGTCCGGGCGCCAGAAGCCGTCCTGGTTGTGGGCCAGGATGATCCGGCTGAAATGCGAGTACATGAACGGCAGGAGCTCGTTCGAAAACGAGTCCCGGGTCATCAGCAGGACCGGCTTGCCGACCTCGCCGGTCTCGACCACCTGCGGCGCGGTCCAGTCCTGCTTGGGACCCAGGAAGGTCTTCGTCAGCTTGGCCTCGCCCGCCGGGTTGTCGAAATGCGGGAAGTCGAGGTCGACGAAGCTGGAAACCGCCAGCATCAGCGAAAGGTCGCGCGGCCCCTTGAGCCCGGGCAGGTCCATCCGTCGGAAGTCCGCCAGCGGACGTGGGCCGTCCGTCAGTCCCTGATCGTGCAGGTGGCGCATCAGGGCCGCATAGCCCGCATAGGCGCCGTAACCCGACCAATGGGTGTCGTGGCGGCTGTAGGTCTTCTGGCCGGCGCGGGTCGCCGCAGCGACCGGCGGGCCAAGATAGAGGACGTCGGCGGCCTGGGCCTCGGCCGCCAGCTTCGGCAAGGTCACACCGGGCCGCTCAGGGCTGACGCCGCTGAACCAAGCCGGGGCGTGCTGCGGATAGATCGTCTCCTTGATCGGCGGCGTGACGATCAGGTAGCGCGCGCCTGTCGCCTGGACCGCCTCGGAGCGTCCCGCGACCAGCGAGAGCCAGGCGCGGATCTCCGGACCGGTCATCGGCGGCGCGTTGCGGGCCGCGCCCAGGTGGCTGTCGTCATCGTAGAACAGCCAGCCGTGGCGTCCGACGATCACCCGGTTCGAGCCTGAGA
>JBOHKZ010000339.1:0-3806 GCA_050729355.1 Phenylobacterium sp.
GGTCACTCCTGCGTTTCGGCAGCGATCAGGTCTTCAATTTCATCATCTTCATCGCGATGGCGCGACTGCTCTCGACGGCGGATTTCGGTCTCTTCGTCGTCTCGCTGATCTATGCCGAGGTCGGCAAGATCATCGCCTCGGGCGGACTGGTCAGCAGCCTCTACCGGGCGCCGGAGATCACGCCGAAGCTCGCGGACACGGTGTTCTGGAGCAATCTGGGTCTCGCCCTTTTCGTGGCGTTCCTCGGGGTCATCCTGCAGCAGCCCGTCGCAGCGGCCCTGGGGCGCCCGGAAGCCGGCAAGGTGATCGCCGCGCTCGGGTTCGTGGTGCCCATTTCCGCACTGGGCGCCAGCCACATGTCGCGCAACCTGCGCGCCTTCGGGCACCGGTCGCTGGCCATTCGATCGGCCCTGAGCGGTCTGATCGGCGGCGGCCTCGCCCTCCTGGCGGCTGCCAATGGGTTCGGCGTCTGGAGCCTTGTCGTTCAGCGCTTCACAGCCGAGACGATCAACACCGCGGTCGCCTGGTGGGCGTTCCGGTGGAGGCCGGGGCTTCAGTTTTCCCTTCAGACCTTGCGGGAGCAATTTCCGCTGGGGGCCCGGATCGCTGCGTCTCAGCTGGTGCTGCTGTTCAATTCCAGAGCCCAGGACGTGATCATTTCCGTCGCCGTGGGCGTCAGCGCCGTCGGCATCTACCGGACAGCCTGGAAGTCGGTCGAGGTCCTCGCTCAGGGCGCGATCACCCCGTTCTCGACGGTGGCCCTGCCCACGCTCGCCAAGCTCCAGTCCGAACCGGCCGCGTTCGAGCGCGCCTATCTCAGGATCATTGCGGTCAGCGCGCTGGTCTCGTTCCCTTGCATCGTCGGGTTCGGCGCGCTCTCCGGCGAACTGATCCCCTTGGTCTATGGCGCGAAGTGGCAGGGCAGCGTACCGGTCGCCTACGTCCTGACGTTGCTCGTCGTGCCCTATGCGTTGAATTTCTTCGCGGATCCGGCGCTCACGGCGCTCGGACGCTCGGACGTGATGATCCGGCTCGCCATCGTGCAACTGGTCGGCACGGTGGTCTTCTGCTCGGCGGCGGCGCCGTTCGGGCTGACCGCGATCGCAGCCGCCTACGTCGGGCGTTCCTACCTGACCATGGCTCTGCAGCTGTGGCTGTTCGAACGGGCGACGCAGATCCGGGCGCTTTCGGTGGTGCGGGCGATCGCGCCACAGGTGATCGCCGCCGTCCTCATGGCCACCGTCCTGGTGCTGTTCAGCCTGCTCAAGGGCAGGTTTGGCGACATGTGGCTCTTCGTGGCCTGCGCCGTTCCGTTGGGCGCCGCCACCTATGTGCTGGGCGTCGCGGCGGCGGCGGGCGCCAAGGGCCGGGCCCAAGCCTTGGCCGAGGCCCGGTCGTTTTTGGCCAATCGCAATCAGCGCGAAGCGTCCTAGGTCAAATCGCAGTGATATTTCAGTTGTTGCAAGGTTGTCGGAGCGCCCACGCGGAAAATGGAAGCGTCACTATAGAACAGTGGTGCAGGATATGACTTTTCATACAGTAAAGCCTGATTATCCCCGCTCATAATTGATCCAGACTGCACACGAATAGCGCAGTTGAGGGTTCCCTCGGGCTGAATCTGCAGCGCGTCCTCCGGTTGCGCTTGCCACCTGCCAGCCCGTCGGAATTGTTAGGCGTCAGTACCGCAACGAGGGCCGCGGCCGTCGGCGCCTTTGGGGCTTGAGATGATCGTCGGCGCGTTGAACGTGAAATACAGCGCCAACCTGGGGGATGGCCTGCTCGCTGAATGCCTGGAGGCCGAACTCAGGGCCTGTGGACCGGACATCCAGACGGTCGCCCTGGATCTGGCGGGGCGAACGGATTACGGCGACGGCCTGCCGGGCCGTCGCGCGGTGCTCAGCCTCCTTGAAGCCACGCCGCAACCGCTTCGGCGCAGCGCAGTCGGGGCGCTCCTTGGGCTGACTGTCCGGCATCGCCTGCGGCCCCGCTGGCGTCAGGCGCTTGGCGGCGTCGACGCGCTGGTGCTGGGGGGCGGCAACCTCATGGCCGACGCCGACCTGAACTTTCCGATCAAGATCGAGGGCGCCCTTGCCGAGGCCGCGGCGGCCGGACTGCCGGTCGGCGTCTTCGGCGTCGGCGTCTCGGACAACTGGTCGAAGCGGGGACAGGAGCTGTTCCGCCGCGCCTTGGCGAACACCCGGCTCACTCATGCGGCAGTGCGCGACGAGCAGTCCAAGGTGATTTGGGATCGGCGCCTCCGTCCGGCGGGCGTGCGGTCCGCGGAGGTGTGCCGCGATCCTGCCGTGCTCGCCGCCGGGCACTTTCCGCGAAGCCCGAAACGCCCGGGCCCGCTCCGCATCGGCCTTGGCCTCACCAGTCCGCTGGCCATCCGGTACCACTCGCCGCGCGCCACGCTTCGCGACGGGGAGTTCACGCGCTGGACCGCTGACCTGGCCGCAGCGATGACCGCCAGGGGGTGGGAGGTGGTGCTGTTCACCAACGGTAGCCCGGAGGATCGCGAATATCTCCAGAGCGTGGCGCCCCAACTGCAGGCGGCCGGCGCCTCTCTGGCGCCATCGTTTTCGCGACCGCGTGAGCTCGCCGCGTTCATTTCTGGCCGCGACTTGGTGCTGGCTCACCGGATGCACGCCTGCATCGCGGCCTATGCCTATGCGACGCCCCACATCGGCTTTGCGTGGGATGAGAAGCTGCAGCGCTTCTTCGGCTCGGTGGGGCGCGGCGAGTTCGTCGTGGATGCCGGACGCGCCGCCATCGCCGACGTGATCGCCCTGGCTGAGCGCGGATTGGCGGATGGAATTGCGCAGGGCTCGCACGCCGCCTGCCTCAGCGAGGCGCGGGGGGCGATCGTCAGGCTGGTCGATTCGCTCCGGTCCTCGTGCGAGGCGCCGCTTCTCGGGTGCGCCGCGCAATGATCCGTCGGGTCGTGGTCGTGAACGACTCCTCGGTGGCCAAGGGGGGCGCCACGGGCCTGGCCCTGCTGTCGGCCCTGGCTTTCCGGCGGCGCGGGCTGGCCGTGACCTTGCTGACCGGAGACACCGGCCAGAACGCCGAGCTGGCGGGCGCCGGCGTCAAGATCGTGGCCCTCGGGCAGGACCGACTGGCGTCTTCGCCAATGCATGAGGCGTTTTTCACGGCGCTCTACAATCGCGCCGCCAAGGGCATGATTTCCGACTGGATTCGCAGGAACGACACGCCCGAAACCGTCTACCACTTGCACGGCTGGGCGCAGATCCTTTCGCCGGCCGCGTTTCATGCCCTGAGGCGGGTGTCCGACCGGCTGGTCTTGTCCGCCCACGATTTCTTCCTGGTCTGTCCGAACGGCGCGCAGGCGATCCTGAAAACCGGCGCGGTCTGCGGGCTCAAGCCCATGTCGGTCGCCTGCGTCAGCGCCGACTGCGACCGGCGAAGCTATGCGCACAAGCTATGGCGTGTGGCGCGGCAGGCGGTGCGCCAGTCTGTGTTCGACCTGGAGCGGCAGGCGCCGCCGGTCCTTGCCATCCATGCCGCCATGCGGCCGCATCTTGTGAGGGGCGGGCTTTCGGACGACTGCATCAGGGTGCTGCCCAATCCCGTTCGCCCCTTCCTTTCCGAGCGCGCGCCGGTCGAGGACAATCGGGAGTTCCTGTTCATCGGCAGGCTGGAGGACGGGAAGGGCCCTGACCTGGCCGCCGCCGCCGCGCGGCGGGCCGGCGTCACCTTGCGGATTATCGGCGACGGCCCGATGCGCGCATCGCTCGAGCGCGACTATCCCGAAGTGATTTTTTCCGGACGACGCCCCTGGGACG
>JBOHKZ010000340.1:0-14323 GCA_050729355.1 Phenylobacterium sp.
CGTAGCTGCCCATGGAGTGGCCCACGAGCACGTAGGGGCCGGGCAGCCTGGCGGCCTTCAGCAGCGCCTTGAGGTCGCTGGCGATCGAGAGAGTGTCACGCGGCAGCGGCCCCATGGTCGAGCCGCCGATGCCGGCGCGGTCATAGCCGCAGACCTTGGTCGTCTTGGCGATCTCGCCCTGCACCTTGCGCCAGGAAGCGGCCCCGTCGCCCAGCCCGGCGTCCAGGATCACCACAGGCGCGCCGGCGCCCTCGCAGTGCAGCGTCATCTCGCGGCCGTCAGGCAGCTTCACCTGCTGCGAGGCGTCCTTGTAGCGGGCCCACCAGGGATCGGGGACGGGCTGCGCCGCGGCGGACCCTGCGAAGGCGATGAGGACGGCGAGGGCGGCAAGGCGCATGGACGGCTCCGGCTGGTCGCCGAAGCTTCGCCCTATGCCGCGCAAACGCAAGCCTCGGCGCTAGAAGCCGGCCTTGAGCGTATCCGCGCCCGCGACCTGGCGGCCGTCGGCGGGAAGGTCTTCGTGGGTCGCCCATTGGGCGGCCACCGCGCGGGTCACGCTCTGCATGATCCGGTGCCGGGCCGAGGCCGAGGCTTTGGTCTGGCGGATCATCACGGCCACCGCATAGGTCTTGCCGTCCGGCGCGGTCAGCAGGCCGACGTCGTTGATCCCCACGCTGGCGCCTCGCCAGTCGGGGCCGGTGCCGGTCTTGTGCGCCAGGGTCCAGCCGGGCGTCAGGCCGCCGCGCAGCCGGCTGTTGCCGGTCCGCGCCTCGCCCATCAGGCCCAGCATGAAGTCGGTGGAGGCACGGCTGAGCAGCTCGCCGCGCTTCAGTTCCGAGAGCGCCGAGGTGATCCCGTTCGGCGTCGCCCCGTCCGGCGGGTTGGCCAGGTAGGTCGCCAGCGCCTGGTCGCGGACCTCGTCGGAAAGTTGCGCGCGGGCGGTCTTCCAGATCCAGGTCATCCCGTACTCGGGCTTCCACTCCAGCCCCGCGGTCTTGGTCTGCACGTCACGTTCGGTGCCGCCGACCGCCAGGCCCTTCAGGCCCTTTTTGGCGATCGCCTCGGTGACCACGCCGGCGCCGCCGACCTCGGCGATCAGCTTGTCGTTGGCGGCGTTGTCGCTCTCGATCAGGGCGTGGCGCAGTAGGTCGGCCAGGGTGATGTTGAGCCCGTTCGGCCCGCGGATCCGCGACGCCAGCGGCTGGTAGAAGACGCTGCGGTCTTCCGCCCGCATGACGACCCACTGGTCCAGGTGCAGGGCGCCGTCGTCGACCGCCTGCATCACCGTCAGCGCCACCCAGAGCTTGGAGACGCTCTGCTGCGGGAATGTCTCGTCGCCGGCCACCGAGGCGGTCCAGCCCTGCGCCACGTCGCTGACCGAGATCCCCACCGGCTCGCCGTAGGAAGCCGCCAGGCGCTCGAGCTCTGCCTGGAACGCGGCCGGGGCGGGCGGCGGCGCAGGCTTCGAGCTGACCGCGACGGCGGGGCCCTTGGTGTAGCTGGCTTTCGGCGTGGCGTGGTTGGCGCTCACCCAACCGCCGGCGAAAGCTGCGCCGACCAGTGAGGCCGCGACGACAGCCACCGTTCTCGGCCGCCTCAGCGCGTGGCGGAAGAATTCAGCCCACAACCCAGTCATAGAAACCCAACGCACACCGACATTACGGGTGGGTGTGGCCCGATTGGTCGTGGGTGTGCAAGGGGCCGCGCACCTCGACGGTCACGTGGCTGAGGGCGGAAAGCCCTTTCAATCTCGCGTGATAGGCCTCGGCGTCCAGCGGATGAGCAGAACTCACGACGGCCACCGCGGCATGATGTCCCGGCCCCAGCCGCCACAGATGCAGGTCGAGCACGCGTTCGCCCTCGGCCTCCAGGCGCGCGCGGACTTCAGCGGTGAGTTCGGCGGAAGGGTTCATGTCCAGCAGCGCCGCGGCGGCCTTGCGGATCAGGCTGAAGGCGAACTGCGCCACAAGCGCAGCGCCGGCCAGTCCGGCCAGCGGGTCCGCCCAGCTCCAGCCGAACGTCCGGCCTGCCGCCAGGCCGACGATCGCCAGCACGCCCACCAGGGCGTCCGCCGAAAGGTGCAGGTGGGCGGCCGAGAGGTTGAGGTCCTGATCCTTGACCTGGGGCTTCAGGAGCCAGACGCAGACCAGGGTCACGGCCAGCCCCGCGCCGGCCAGGACCAGGGCGGAATCATAGGCCACCGGTTCCGGCGCCAGCAGGCGCTTGACGCTCTCGACCGCGATCAGCACCGCGGTCATCCCGAGCACGACGGCGTTGGCGAAGCCGGCCAGGTAACCCAGCTTGCCGGTCCCGAACGCGAACTGCGGGTTCTGCGCGTGACGCCTCGCCAGCGCATAGGCGCCGGCCGCCACCAGCAGGGCGGCGACGTGCGCGGCCATGTGCAGGCCGCTCGCCGTCAGCGCCATGGAATGGAAGACCACGCCGCCCACGACCTGGGCGGCCAGCGTGGCGGCGCAGATCACCGTCACAATCCAGGTCCGCCGCTCATTGCGCCGGTGGTCCGCGCCCAGATAGGTGCGGTCGCCGCGGAAGGCGTCGAGCCGCTCGGCCGGTTCAAACAGGTGAGGGCTCGGAATCTGGTTCAAGAGACTGTTATAGTATAACACATCAGGGAGATCAAGGTTCGGTTGTCACGCCGTAACGCGTCGCCCTAAGCTTCAGGCATGCACAGAGCCATCGCCCTCACCCTGAACGGCCGCCCGGTGAGCGTCGAGGCCGAAGAGACCGCCAACCTGCTGGACGTACTGCGCGGCCCGTTGGGTGTCAGTGGCGCGCGGTTCGGCTGCGGCCTGGCCCAGTGCGGCGCCTGCGCGGTGCTGGTGGACGGTGAGGAAAAGCCGGCCTGCGACCTCGAGATCGCGGCCGTCGAGGGCCGCGCCGTGGTTACGTCCGAGGGATTGGGAACGCCCGAGCGCCCGCATCGCCTGCAGGCCGCCTTCATCGAGCTGCAGGCGGGGCAGTGCGGCTACTGCCTCTCCGGCATCCTGGTCGGCGCGAAGGCGCTCCTGGACCGCAATGCCGATCCCAGCCGCGAGGAGATCGCCTCGGCGCTCTCGTGGCACCTCTGCCGCTGCGGGGTCCACAACCGGGTGCTCGAAGCCGTGGCGCTAGCCGCCAAGCGGCTGCGCGAGGGAGCGTCGGCATGATCCCCGGGATGCTCGCCGCGAATCCGCGCCTCGATCGCTGGGTCAGCTTCGAGCCGGACGGGCGCGTCCGCGTCGCCTTCGGCCGCATGGAATACGGCCAGGGGATCGCCACCGCCTTGGCCCAGATGGCCGCCGACGAACTCGACGTCTCCTTCGCGAAGCTGCGCGTGGTCTCGGCGGCGACCGGCCAGGTCCCCGATGAGGGCCTGACGGTGGGGTCGATGTCGATCGAGTTCTCCGGCCCCGCGATCCGCACGGCCTGCGCGGAAGTCCGCGGCCTGTTCACCGCGGCCGCGGCCGCCCGGCTGGCCTGCGCGCCCGAGGAGATCGAGGTGCGCGATGGCGCGATGCTGAAGGGCGGGCAGACCACTGGCCTCGACTACTGGAGCCTGGCAGGGGACGTCGATC
The DNA here is from genome assembly GCA_050729355.1 of Phenylobacterium sp. Lineage (GTDB taxonomy): Bacteria > Pseudomonadota > Alphaproteobacteria > Caulobacterales > Caulobacteraceae > Phenylobacterium. The sequence goes on from JBOHKZ010000340.1 coordinate 3,576, forward strand.
TGGCCCGCGACGCGACCGGCGAGGCGGTGCTGAAGACGCCCGAACGCATGCTGGTCATCGGCCAGAGCAACGCGCGGCTCGATCTGCCGCCCAAGCTGTTCGGCGCGGCTTTCCTGCACGACCTGAGCCTGCCGGGGATGCGCCACGCTCGCGTGCTGCGCCAGCCCAGTCCGCAGGCCAGGCTCGTGAGCCTCGACGAAGCGGCCGTGCGGCGAGCCGTCCCCGATGTCGACATCCTGGTCGACCACGCCTTCGTGGCCCTGATCTGCGAGACCGAGGCCGACGCCGCGCGCGCCCATGACGCCGCCGAGGCGGCCGCCCGATGGGATGGCGTCCGGGCCATGGACCCCGCGCTCAGCGAGGCTGCTGCGCTCAAGAGCCTGCCGCACGAAGACTTCGCCGCCGGCGCGGCGTCCGCCGGCCCCTCCAATCGCCGCCGCATCACCGCCGCGTACGGCAAGCCGTTCCTCAGCCACGGTTCCCTCGGCCCCTCGATGGGCCTGGCGCAGTACGTGGACGGCAAGCTGACCATCTGGACCCACAACCAGGGCGTCTACCCGATGCGCGCCCTGGCGGCCCGGATCACGGGCCTGTCCCCCGAGGTCATCGAGGTGATCCATGGCCAGGGTCCCGGCTGCTACGGCCACAACGGCGCCGACGACCCGCCGATCGATGCGGCCCTGATCGCCATCCGGCGTCCTGGGCGGCCGATCCGCGTGCAGTGGCGTCGCGAGGACGAGTTCGGCTTCGCCCCGGTCGGCACCGCCATGGTGATGGAGCTTGCGGCCGAACTCGACGCCTCGGGGCGGTTGGTCGACTACACCGCCGAGATCTGGAACACGCCGCACACCGGCGCCCGCGGGTCGGCCGTCGCAGAGAGCGCGCTCGCGGGCTACGTCGCGCCGCCGCCGCCGCCCCAGCGGCTGATGCCCGACGGCTCGCGCTTCTCAGGCGGCCTGTTGAACGCCACGCCGCCCTACGACATCGAGGCCACCCGCACGCTGGAGCATGTCGTCGAGACGCCGATCCGCTCTTCGTCCCTGCGCAGCCTGGGCGGGGCGCCCAACACGTTCGCCTCCGAGAGCTTCATCGACGAACTGGCCGAGGCCGCGGGCCAGGATCCGCTCGCCTACCGCCTGGGCATGCTCACCGATCCGCGGGGCCGCGTCGTGCTGACCCGGCTCGCCGAGATGTGCGAGTGGACGCGGCGTTGGGAGGTTGGAACCGGGCGCGGCCTTGGCCTGGCCTATGATCGCCACCGCGGCCGCGGCGCCATGGTCGCCTGCGCCGCCGAGGTCGAGGTCGAGACCGAAGTTAAACTGGTCAAGCTCTGGTGCGCCTGCGACGGCGGGCTGATCATCAATCCGGACGGGGCGAGGAACCAGATCGAGGGCGGCATGATCATGGCCGCCAGCTGGACGCTGAAGGAACAGGTGAAGCTTGGCGGGCGGGGCATCGTCTCGACCACCTGGGATGACTATCCGATCCTGCGCTTCGACGAGGTCCCGCCTGTGGAGATAGATCTGCTCAACACCCGCGACCCGCGCCCCTTCGGACTGGGCGAGGTCAGCCAGGGGCCTGTGATGGCCGCCATCGGCAACGCGGTCGCCCACGCGCTGGGGGCCCGGATCCGCGACTTGCCGCTCACCCGCGAGAGGATCGCGGCCGCGCTTCTGGCCTAAAGCCTGCGGCGCGGCGCCCCGGAGTGTTCCCTTCAGGTGAGGAGATCACTAAGTGTGCGACCATGACTCCTGGCAAGACACCCGTCACCGTCCTCACCGGCTATCTCGGCGCCGGCAAGACCACCCTCCTCAACCGCATCCTCTCGGAAGACCACGGCAAGAAGTACGCCGTGATCGTCAATGAGTTCGGCGAGGTCGGCATCGACAACGACCTGATCGTCGGCGCCGACGAAGAGGTCTTCGAGATGAACAACGGCTGCGTCTGCTGCACGGTGCGCGGCGACCTGATCCGCGTGGTCCAGGGCCTGATGAAGCGCAAGGGCGGCTTCGATGCGATCATCGTCGAGACCACGGGCCTGGCCGACCCCGGCCCGGTCGCCCAGACGTTCTTCGTGGACGAGGACGTCCGCGCCAAGACCCAGCTCGACAGCGTCACCACCGTTGTCGACGCCAAGCACCTGATGCTGCGCCTGGCCGACAGCAAGGAAGCCGCCGAGCAGATCGCCTTCGCCGACCAGATCATCCTCAACAAGACCGACCTGGTCACCGAAGCCGAGCTGGTCGAGGTGGAGCGCGCCATCCGCCGGCTCAACCCCCTGGCCCCCATCCACCGCGCCCAGCGCTCCAACGTGCCGCTCGACATGGTGCTGGGCCGCGGCTCCTTCGACCTGGGCCGCATCACCGACCTGGAACCCGATTTCCTGAGCCCCGCGCACGGCGAAGCCGGCCACGTTCACACCGAGGACTGCGACCATGATCACGATCATCATCATCACCACGATCATGACGGCCATGATCACGGCCACCATGGCCACGACATCGACGCCAGCGGCATCCGCGGCATCTCGCTGACCTCCGAAAAGCCCATCAACGGCCAACGGATCACCCAGTGGCTGAATGACGTGCTGCAGACGCAGGGGCCGGACATCCTGCGCGCCAAGGGCATCATCGACGTGGCCGGCGAGGACCGCCGCCTGGTCTTCCAGGCCGTGCACATGATCCTCGAGGGCGATTTCCAGGGGCCCTGGCGCGATGGCGACAAGCGCTATTCCCGTCTGGTGTTCATCGGCCGCAACCTGGACGAGGCGAAGCTCCGCGAGGGCTTCCTGGCGACAGCGGCCTAAGGTTCAACGCGGGGGCGCGCAGGCATGAATCCCTTTCCCGACGACATCTTCACCGAGCCGGAAGACGTCGATCCCGACACGCTCGCCAACCTCGGCCCGCTGACCCGGCTGGCCGGCGTCTGGGAGGGCCGCAAGGGCGTCGACGTGAACCCCAAGGCCGAGGGCCCGGAGCGCCGGAACTTCATCGAGCGCATCGACATGCAGCCGATCGACCCCCAGGCCAACGGGCCGCAGCTCCTGCGCGGCCTGCGCTACCATATCCACATCAACACCGAGGAAGAGGACATCACCTTCCACGACCAGGTGGGCTACTGGCTGTGGGACGCCCAGACGGGCCTGGTGATGCAAAGCCTGACCATTCCGCGCGGCCAGTCGGTGCTGGCGGGCGGCGCGGCGAAGCCGGACGGTAGCGGCCTGCTCGTCAGCGCCCGGCGCGGCGACACGGAGTACGGCATCGTCTCCACCGCCTTCCTCGAATACGCCTTCCGCACCGACAGCTACACGCTCGACGTCACCTTCAACGCCGACGGAAGCTGGAGCTACATCTCCGACACCATGCTGACGGTGCGCGGCCAGGCCGAGCCGTTCCGGCACCGCGACCGCAATCGCCTGGTCAGGGTCGCCCCGCCGGAGCCGAACCCGCTGGCCGTCATCGTGGCGGGCCAAAAGGCGGGCGAGAGCGCCTAGAGTTCTTCGTTCACCAGCCCCACCTTGCGGAAGCCGTCGGCGCGCAGCTGGTCCACCACCGCCACGAAGGCGCCGTAGCGCACGCCGCGATCGGCCCGCACATAGATCTCCTGCTGGGTTGCGCCCTTGCCCAGCTTGGCGGTGAGGTCGGCGCCCAGCGTGGCCAGGCTGGTGGGATTCTCGCCCAGGAACAGCGCTCCGCCCGGCTGTAGACTCACATAAGTCGGCTCAACCGGGACGGCGCTCGCCTTCGCGGGCGGCAGGTCGAGGTTCAGGTCTGTCGTCGCCAGCGGCATGGCCACCATGAAGATGATCAGCAGCACGAGCATCACGTCCACGAACGGCGTCACGTTGATCTCGCCGTTGTGCGCGATCCTGAACCGGTCGCGACCCGCGCTCGTCAATTTCATGGGCATCGCCGCATCTCCACCAGCTACCGCGGCGCTTTGGCCGCTGAGGTCGAGGACACGCCCGATCGAGGTGCCTGTAAAGAACAAAATTACATTCGTAGTTTGGTGCATCGCAATGCATCGCGGTGCATGTTGCTGCACCTTCCCGCGCGGCGGCCGGCGGGGTCTTTTGGCGACAGGCAGTTTCCGGCGACGGCGACTGCAACCATCGCAAGGCTGACGGCTGCTCTCGCCCCCAAGACGATTGCTGCGATCGCCTTCGACGGGTCCTTCTCGGCGCCAGCCGCCGGGAGGGACCATCCGTCGGCTCCCTGAACACCCGCCCAAAGAAAAAGCCCGCCGGCTTGCGCGGGCGGGCTTTTCCGTCAGGGGCTGGAGAGCCTCTTAGATTTCTTCGTTGATCAGGGCGACCTGATAGAAGCCGTTGCCCTGCAGGGTGTTCATCACCGCCATGAAGTCGCCGTAGCGGACCGTCTTGTCGGCGCGGATGTAGACCCGCTGTTCGGTGGGGGGCAGCGTCGGATCGTCCAGGCGCAGGGTCTGCGACAGGTCGGCCGGCAGGGTGTCGAGCGTCGTCGCCCGTTCGCCGATGAACACGCCGCCACCGGGCTGCAGGTTGATGAGGATCGGCTCCTTCACCTTGGTGCCGGGGGGCGGCGGAATCGCCGGCGGCAGGTCGAGCTTGATCGACACCGTCGCGGCGGGAATCGCCACCATGAAGATGATGAGGAGCACCAGCATCACGTCCACGAAGGGCGTGACGTTGATGTCGCTGTTCTGGCCGAGGTCGAAGCGTCCGCCCCCCTGGCCGCCCAGCTTTGCACCCATACCTGATTTCCTTAACCTGCGGGCGCGGTTGATCCACGCCTGTCCTAAGTCTCCGCCGACCATTGGCAAGCCGTTAGCAGGTTGTAAAGAGCCGAAGCGCTTGGCGGACCGGCGTTCGGCGCCTGAGCCCCGAAAGTGCATTCCGTTTCACGCCTTGTCGCTCTAGGGGGAGGCGATGACCCAGTCCTTCGACGCCTATCTCACCGCGGCCCTGTTCGACGCCTCCGGACACGCCGTGTTCGCGCTCGGCGACGGCTCGGTTCGCTTCGAGGATGGGACCAAGGTCGAGGCGCACGACGGCGCCATCCTCTGCGCCACGGTGCACCCCTCGGGCCAAGGCGTGCTGACCGGCGGCGACGACGGCCGCCTCGTCTGGTCGCACAATCACGGCGTCCAGGAGATCGCCGCCGTCCCCGGCCGCTGGATCGACGCCGTGGCGGCCTCGCGCGAGTCCAAGCTGATCGCCTTCGCCTCCGGCCGCGACCTGCACGTCCGCGACGCCGCCGATGCGGCTTTCGCGCGCACCTTCGCCCACGAAAAGTCGGTCTCCGACATCGCCTTCGACCCCAAGGGGCGCCGGGTGGCGGTCGCCACCTACGGCGGGGCCTGGCTCTGGTACGCCCGCATCGCCGACCAGAAGCCGGCTAAGCTCGCCTGGGCCGGCAGCCACGTGGCCCTGGCCTGGAGCCCCGACGGCAAGTTCCTGATCAGCGCCATGCAGGAGAACCAGCTCCACGGCTGGCGCGTCGCCGACGAGAAGAACATGCGGATGGGCGGCTACCCCGCCAAGGTGAAGAGCCTGGCCTTCCTGGCGAAGGGTAGCCTGCTGGTCACCGCCGGGGCCAACGGCGCGATCGTCTGGCCGTTCGCCGGCTCCACCGGGCCCATGGGCAAGCAGGCCGCCGAGGTGGGCTTCGACGAGGCCGCGCTGGTGGTCCGCGTCGCCGGCGCGCCGAGCTCGTCGTGGATCGCCGCCGGCCTCGACGACGGCCGCGTCTGGGCCTGCGACCTGGCCGGCCAGAAGATCTTCCCGCTCAAGTCGGAGAAGGGGCCTCCCATCTCCGCTCTCGCCATCACCCCCGACGCCAAGCGCGTCGCCTGGGGGGACGAGGACGGCGGCGCTGGGGTGGCTGAGGTCGGGTAGGCGGCACGCGTAGCGCTGCGCCTACACCCACCTTAGTCATCCTCCAGTCGCCCGAAGAGGCGATCCGGGGGACCCAAGCCGACTCGCAAATCCTGCACCTCAGCTTGGGTCCCCCGGATCAGCCTTCGGCTGCCCGGAGGATGACGAAGGTTTTGGGATCCAGTCACTCAGTCCGGCACGTGCACCCGATGCGCATGCCGCGTCGGCGGAAGCGGCCGCTCGGCGGGGCGGGGCCGCAGGCTGGCGAACACCGCGGCGAGCCTGGCGATCAGCTGTCTGGTCAAGAGTGTGCACCCTCGCTGGACGTCGAGGCGCCTTATCCTCCCGCGCCTGCCGCTAGGTAAGGCGCACCGGCGTGCAGATCGGTGCGGCGACGCGCACGGTTAATAGTAGCGCGGTATCGGCCCCCGCTGCGGCGTCCGGCGCTCTTCCAGGTCGAAGAACACCTCGTCCACATAGCACCAGCCCCAGCCCTCAGGCGGGTCGTAGCCCTCGATGATCGGGTGCCGGGTGGCGTGGAAATGCGCCGTGGCGTGCTTGTTCGGCGACTGGTCGCAGCAGCCCACGTGACCGCAGGTGCGGCACAGGCGCAGATGCAGCCAGATCGAGCCCATCTTCAGGCATTCCTCGCACCCCAGCGCGCTGGGGGTGACATCGGCGATCCCGGCGACATGACGGCAGGCGTCTTCCATCACGGAATGATCCCATAGCGTTTGAACTCGGCCGTCAGCCCGGGGGTCAGCGCGAGGGCCGCGGCGATGTCGGCATCGCCTTCAGCCTGTTGGCCCTTGCGCTGCTTCGCCAGGCCGCGACCGTAGAGTGACCAATCCGTTTTCGGCCGCAGGCGCAAGGCGTCGTCGTAGTCTTCGATCGCGGCATCGTTCTGGCCGAGCCGCAGATGGACCAGGCCGCGGCTGTCCAGCACGTGGGCCACGTTGGGGCCGAGCTTCACCGCCGCATTGCACTGCGCGAGGGCTTTCTCCAGTTCCCGGTTCAGCAGTGTGCGGCTCCAGCACGCGCCGTTCAGGGCGCTCATCGTCAGCACGCCCGACCGCGGGAGCAGCGCCACCGCCGCGTCGAACTCCGTCAACGACGCCTCATACATCTTCGCGACGGAGTAGGCCTGGCCGATCTGCATCCGCACGGTTCCATCACTGGCCCCGAGGCGGGCGGCGGCTTCCAGGTCGCGCCGACCCTCCACGAGCTTTCCCTGGGTCATCAGGAGCCCGCCCCGCAGCCCCAGGGCCTCGACGTCGTCCGGCTTCAGCTTGAGAGCCTGATCTAGGTCGGCCATGCCCATCGCCAGCTGACGGTTCTGCAGCCGCGCCAGGGCGCGGTCGTAGAGGTGCCGCGCCTCTTTCGGTTCGAGCTCGGCGGCCTTGCTGAAGTCCGCGATGGCGCCTGCCCGGTCGCCTCGCGCCAACGAGGCCGCGCCGCGCCGGCTGTAGCCCGAGGCGTCGAGCGCCGTCGCCTCCGCCTTGACGGCTTCCGGCGCGCTGGGGGCGGGCGGGGCGGCTGGAGCGGCCTGCGCGCCGTCGTCGGCCGGCGTCGACTCGTCGGTCCGGTCGAGGCGGAACACCGGGCCGCCGTTGTAGGTGAAATAGAGCCGATGCTGCGAGCTCGAGATCAGCACGCGGTGCGACAGGAAGAAGTCCGCGCCCAGCAGCATGTCGGCGTCGCCCAGCTCCATGTCGGCGATCCTCAGCCGGGTGTGCTGGATCTCCTCATCGGCCAACTCGAAGCTGTCGACGGGCGCGATCCAGCTTTCGAGGAGCTTGCTGCCGAACCCCCATGAGAGACCGCCGGAGACCACGCCCGGGCCGTCGCGCCGGATGCCCGCCCGCTCCGCGGTCTGGCGCCGAAGGACGGAGCGACCGGCGCCGGTATCGAACATCACCCGGATCGGCTGGCCGTTCACCTTCCCCGATCCCGTGACATGCCGCTCCATGGGCGTGACCCTGGATATCGGCATGATGGCCGGCGCGGTTTTCGTGGCCCAGTACGCCAGCACTTCGGTCGGGCAATCCTTCGCCCTGAACAGCCGCAACATGCCGTTGGCGAGGTCGTATTCGATCTCCACCCCGCCCAGCATGTTCTGGCCAAGGAACCCGTCGATGTCGGTGCCCATGTTGCGCCCGGTGACGAGGAAGTCGGCCTTGCCCAGTTTCAGGCCGGCGAAGCCGAAGTCCTTGACCGTCCCGACGGCCACCCTTTCGCTGCCCCCCACGCCGCGGACTTCAAACCCAGGCGCCATGCGGGTCTTGATCCCCAGGCGGGCGGCGGCGGTCGGTGTCAGGACACTGAAGAACGCGCCGCTGTCGGCCACCAGCCGCGCCTCGGCGCCGTCCACCATCACCTTCACCACGGGCCGGGAGCCCGACATGGTGACGGGCAGCTCAGCGAGCTTCATGAACTCGCACTTGGCTGTCGCGGGACCCGCCACGGCAAGCCCGAGGGCGGTGAGGATGGCGCGCACGCGACGGGTACTCATGACCCGAGGCTACGATCAATCGGCGTCACTTTGGAAGTAACAAGCGTCACCATGGGAGCGCCCTATTTCGCAGGGGCCGCCTCGGGTGGCGGGTCATACCGGCTGGCCTTGGAATTCCACGGAAGGGTCAGACCCACGGGCAGGGGCTGGCCCTGCAGCGTGGCCGGCTTGAACTTCAGATAGGGGGCCAGCCTCAGGACCATCGCGCCGAAGCCGGTGCCGGGCGGCTCCTGGTAGACCACCACGCACTGGTAGAGCATCCCGAGCTTGCCGAGCAGGCAGTTCAGCTCGGCGTGGATCGGCTTGGTCGAATTCCACACGGTCTTGCTGGCGGTGGTCGAGAAGTCGCCCGGCTTGGGCTCCACGCGCCAGGCCGGCGGCGTGTCCGGGACCGGCCAGCTTGCGGCGATCAGCACGTCGGCCGCCCGAGGGCGCTCGGCGCCCTTCACTGGTTGCAGGCGGTACTTGGAGGCCAGTCCCAGCAGGGCGTCGCCAAAGCCCGCGCTGGCGGGCCGCTGCACCATCACCTGGCAATCCCGCAGCTCGCCCATCAGGTCGGCCTTGCAGGTCGCGATGGCGTTCCCCGGCGTCCTGCGGGCCACCGCCGCCGCCGGCCAGGCGGCCATCACCTCGGCGTTGGTCGGCACGGAGAGCCCCTGGTCCGCATACGGCCCCCGGATCTCCGCAGGCGCCCAGAAGGGCGTTTCCGCCGCCGCCCCGCCGGCCGTAGCGCCGCCGACGAGGCCCGCGACCCACGCCGCCGCCAGTTTACGCATACTCGCCCCCCGGACCTGGTCAGTCGAAGCCGCGCAGCTCGCCCCAGAGTTCGAATCCGTCGCGGCTCGCCTTTAGCGTGTTAATCGGATGGCTTTCGTCGCGATAGCCCATGGCCATGCCGGAAAACACCATGTGGTCGTCCGGAAGTCCCACGAAGTCGGCCACCGTCTTCGGATAGCGCGCCCAGTATTCCTGCGGACAGGTGTCCAGCCCGCGCTCCACCGCCAGCAGCATGACGTTCTGCATGTACATGCCCAGGTCCGCCCACTGCGGCGGCCCAAGCTTGCGGTCGAGGCAGAAGAAGACGCCGACCGGCGCCCCGAAGAACTCGCCGTTCCTCGCCAGTTGCCGCAGCCGGGCAGGCTTGTCCTCACGCGGGATGCCGATGGTCGCGTAGAGGTCCTCGCCGTTCTGGAACCGCCGGGTGCGGAATGGATCCCACAGGTTGGGCGGATAGACCTCGTACTCCGGCGTCTCGCCGAACGGGTTGGCGGCCACCAGCGCCTTGAACTCGGCCAGCGGCGCGCCGGCCAGGGCATGGACCCGCCAGGGCTGCAGGTTGCCGCCGCTGGGCGCCTGGGCGGCGCGCACCAGGATGTCGGCCACCAGGTCGCCCGGCACGGGGTCAGGCTTGAAGGCGCGGATCGAGACGCGGGCGGCGATGGCGTCCGAGACATTCATGGCGGCTGGGCTCCTTGACGCCTTCACGCGGCGCACGGCAGCTAAGCATCACACCCCAAGGTCAAGGCAAGGACCCCACTTGGCGAGACGTGCGAAGCCTCAGAAACCGCCCAGGTCGCGCCCCGGCGTCTTCGGCCGACTGGTGCGCACCCTGTTCCTGCTCGTGTTCATTTTCATCTTCCTGGGGCCCGTCGCGGTGGTGGCGGTCTATCGCTTCGTGCCGCCGCCGATGACCTTCCTGATGGTGCAGCGGATGGTCGAGGGCCGCGGCTTCGACCGCCGCTGGGTGCCCATCGGCTCCATCTCGCCGACCCTGGTCCGTGCGGTGATCGCCGCCGAGGACGCCCGCTTCTGCGAGCATCACGGCTTCGATGTCACCGCCATCCAGAAGGCGATGCGGGCCAACGAGCGCGGCAAGAAGCTGCGTGGCGGCTCCACTATCAGCCAGCAGACCGCCAAGAACGTCTTCCTCTGGCCGCAGCGCGACTGGGTCCGCAAGGGTCTGGAGGCCTGGTTCACCGTCTTGATCGAGGTGATCTGGGGCAAGGAGCGGATCATGGAGGTCTATCTGAACTCCATCGAGTGGGGTCCGGGCGTCTACGGCGCCGAGGCGGCCGCCCAGCGCAATTTCCGGGTCTCCGCCGCGCGCCTCTCGCCGGCCCAGGCCGCGCGGCTGGCGGCCATCGTGCCCAAGCCGCTCTCCTGGAAGGCCGCCAAACCCGGCCCCTATATCCAGCGCCGCTCCGGAAAGATCGGCGCCGCCGCCGGCACAGTCCGCCGCGACGGCCTGGCGGGGTGCGTGCTGTAACCGGGTGACCTCAAGACCCCCAAAACTTGTCATCCCGGACACCGCGCAGCGGTGAGCCGGGTCCCAGGGGGTTCCGCAGTGCGCTTGGCTCCTGGGTCCCGGCTCGGCCTTGCAGG
>JBOHKZ010000341.1:0-6552 GCA_050729355.1 Phenylobacterium sp.
CTATTTCGCCGAGGCCGATCAGCCCATTCCCGCCGGCGACCATCAGGTCCGCATGGAGTTCAAGTATGACGGCGGCGGCTTGGCGAAGGGCGGCGACGTGACGCTTTACTACGACGGAAAGCCGGTCGGCAAAGGTCGGGTCGATAAGACCCAGCCCATGGGCTACTCGGCCGACGAAGGCACCGACGTGGGCAGCGACAGCGGGTCACCCTGCTCGCCCGACTATGGCGCGTCCGGCAACCTGTTCACCGGCAAAATTCACTGGGTGCAGCTCGACATCGGCGACGACAGCCACGACCACCTGATCACCGCCGAAGAGCGCTTCAGGCTGGCGATGGCGCGGCAGTAACTACTCCCCAGCCGACGCCGCGGGCCTCAGCGGTCCTCGGGCTTCTCTCGCACCCGCACGATCAGCGACTGGGACGCCGTCGCCATCAGCTCGCCGTCCTGCGCGAAGAGGTACATGGCGCCGTGGCCGAAGCCGCCGTGGACGCCGTGGATGCGGATGTCGCACAGCACCCACTCGGTCGGCACGATCCGGCGGATGCGGATGGTGTTGTCCAGGCTGTTGCCGCCGGCGTTCTGGCCCAGCGCATTGCCGATGCCGGACGGCACGTGGTCGGCCATGACCGCCAGCATCGAGGCGTCGATGGTGAAGCGTTCGCGCGGCCGGATCCACAGCAGGGATCGGCCATCTTCCTCGGGGTTGTCCTTGCGGTCAGAGCCGTAGCGGCCCTTGGCGACGCGCACCTCAATACGGCTGTGCAGGCCGACGCCGGAGTTGCGCCAGTGCTCGCCCGGCTCGCAGTCCTCGGGGCGCGGCGCGTCCGGCATCACCAGCCATTGCCTGGAAATCTCACTCGGCCGTGCGCCCAGCGCTGCGTTGACCGTGAAGATCTCCTTGTCGCCCACATGGCCGATGACCCGGGCCTGGCTGTTGTACTTGCCGGCGGCGGGCACCCAGACGTCAAGGTCCACCACGCTCGGCGGGCGGGCGTAGGAGAGGTACTGCGCGGTCGCCCAGATCAGCGGCCGGCCGGTGGTGCGCTCCATCGCCCCGATGGCCGAGGCCAGGCCGACGCCGCCGAACATGAACATGTTGTCCGGCGGCCCGACGCAGACGCCCGGCGTCAGCGGCATGAACCAGCGGTGCGGATTGTGCGTGGCGCGCAGGTCGAAGAAGAGATTGTCCATGAACGCCTCTAGCCCCGTAGCGCCGCCGAGATCGCCGCAAGCCCGGCCGTCAGTTCCTCGGACGTTGGCCAGCCATAACCTACGCGGAACTGAGTGTCCGGCATCTCGAACCAATGACCGGGACCGACATAGGCGCCGTGATCGTTCAACAAGCGCCGGTAGAAGGCCTCCGTCCCGCCGGCCGGCTCGGCCTTCATGCGCGGGAAGCAGACCACGCCGCCCGACGGCTTCACCCACTCCAGCAGGTCCTCGCCGGCCATCCAGTCGCTGACCACTGCCAAGCGGCGGCGCATTTCGCTCAAGGTGGAGCCGAGGATCGCGGCGCGTTTCTCCATCACTTGCTCGGCGATCCATTCGTCGATGACGCTGCCGCAGATGTTGATCTGCTCGTGCGCGGCCAGGAACGTCTCCTGCAGCACCGGGTCGCGGGTGATCAGCCAACCGGTGCGGATGCCGGGCACGCCGTAGGCCTTCGACAGCGACGAGACGCTGATCACGTGCTTGCCCAGCGACGCCGCCAGCGGCAGCGGACCGTCGAACGACAGGTCGCGGTAGGTCTCATCGACCAGCAGGTAGCAGCCGCGTTCCGCCGCCAGTTCCACCAGGGCGCGCAGTTCCGGCTCGGTCAGCATGACGCCGGTCGGATTGTGCGGGCAGGTCACGCTGATGATCCGGGTCTTCGGCGTGATGGCGGCGGCGACGCTCTCGGGGTCGATCCGGAAACCGCCCTCGAACGTCAGGTCGATGTGGGTGACGTCGCAGCCGATGGCGCGCGGGGTCTCCAGGTTGGTGGCGTAGTTGGGCCGGATGACCACCAGGTGGTCGCCCTTGGCCAGCAGCGACGTGGCGATGATGAAGAGCGCGCCCGCCGCGCCGGTGGTGACCAGGACGTCGGCGGCGCTGAGCCCCTCGCCTTCCGACGCAATCAGTTCGCGCAGGCGTTCGCGACCGCGGTGTTCGCCGTAGAGCAGCGGCATGTCGGGGATGGTCAGGCCGAGGTCGGAGAGCCGCTGATCGGCGATCGAGCTTTCCGAGAGGTTGTAGCGGATGCGGGCGTAGCCGTACTCCTCCGGCGACTCCACCTCGATGGGCATTCGGACATATCGCAAGGCGGCCTCCGGGGACTCTCGAGCCCCTTCCCTAAGGCCTCGCCGCCCGGTCCGGAACCCTTGGTCTAGCGCTTCTCGAACACCACGATGATGTTGTTGGCCGGCATGGCGATCCGCTCGACGAACGCCAGTCCGCACGTCGCCGCTAATGCCTGCACCTCGCCCAGGTCCCGCAGGCCCCAGGCGCGATCGCGGGCCCTCAGGCTCCAGTGGAAGGCCAGGTTGCTGGGCGCGGTCTCCACATCGGCCTCGATGTAGGGACCGTAGAGGAAGAGCTTGCCGCCCGGCGTCAGCAGCCGCCCCGCGCCGGCCATCAGGCCCTGCGTCGCCGCCCAGGGCGAAATGTGGATCATGTTGATGCAGACGACCGCATCCACCGGCTCCGTCGGCCAGGTCGCCAGATTGGCGGCGTCGAGCGCCAGTGGAGCCTCCAGGTTCGGCAGGGCCGCCTGCGCCCGCCACGCGGCTATGCTCTCGCGGGCCTGCGCATCGGAATCACTCGGCCGCCAAACGATGCCCGGCAGGGCCTCGGCCAGGAACACCGCGTGCTCCCCTGCCCCGCTGGCGATCTCCAGCACCCGCGCGCCCTCGGGTAACCGCGGCGCCAGCACGTCGAGAATCGGCTGGCGGTTGCGGGCCGTGGACTCCGACGTCCGGGCGCCAGGGGGTGGGTCGCCGCTCATCTAGCTGCCGGTGAAGATCGGGTCGCGCCGCTCGCGGAACGCGGCGACGGCGGCCTTGTGGTCGTTGGAGCTGCGCAGCCGGCGCTGCTCCTCGCCCCAGATTACATTGGCCTCCTCCGGCGACAGGTCCGGCGCCCGGCGGGCGGTGCGCTTCACCGCTTCCACCGACAGCGGCGCGCGGCTGGCGATCCGTTCGGCGAGCGCGATGGCCGCGGCGCGCAGGTCGTCGGGGGCATGGACGCCGGTGACCAGGCCGTAGCGTTCCGCCGTCTCGGCGTCGTGCGGCAGGCCGGTGAGCAGCATGGACATGGCGCGGGAGACGCCGATCAGCCTCGGCAGGCGATAGGTCGAGGCTACGAGGCCCACGTTGACCCCCGCCGCCGTGAACGTGGCCGAGGTGGACGCCAGGCGAATGTCGCAGCAGAGCGCCAGCTCGAACCCGCCGCCGAGGCACCAGCCGTTTACCGCCGCGATCACCGGAACCCGCGTCGCCTCCAGCCGGTCCAGCACCCGCCCGAAGCCGGCCAGGTCGTCCTGCTGCGGCCCGTCGCTCTTCAGGTCGTCGCCGGAGCAGAAGGCGCGGCCCCGGCCGGTGACGATCAGGCAGCGCACGGCGTCGTTGGCCTCGGCCCGGTCCAGCGCGGCGATGAACACGTCGCGCATCTCCGCGCCCAGCGGATTGGCCGGCGGGTTGTCGATCTCCAGCAGCACGATCGCTTCGTTGATCTGTTCGACGTGAACCGTACCGCCCATCGCCTCAGCTCCTCGGCATCAGGACGCAGGACCTGGCCAGCGAGACGCGGGTGAGCTCGCGCCGGCGCGCGAAGATCTTCATCGCCTCGGTGGTCGGGTCGCGGCTCTTCTGCCACTCGCCGAGGTCCTTGTAGCGGGTCATCAGCAGCAGGCGGCGCTGGCCCTGCTGCAGGTCGTCCGGCGAGGCCTCGGCGCTGAACAGCCCCAAAATGCGGGCGTCGAACTTCTCCTCGAAGTCCGGCCAGGCGTCGCCCGAAAGCTTCACGAACTCGTCGAATCCGGAGCCGTCGATCGTGAACCAGTTGTGCACATAGACCCCGCCCGCCATCGGCTGCGCGCCGGCCTTGGGGCGGATGGTCGGGGTCAGCCGTTGGCGCTGCGCCGAGACGACGCCTGCGCCCTTCAGCACCGCGTCGGCCGACGCCTCGCCATCGACCAGCACCAGGGCCTGGTCGGACGCAAAGCCCAGGACGGGTGCGAACACCGCCACGGCCTTGTCGCCCAAGCTGCCGTAGACGCTCTTCGCCAGCGTCTGCTGCGCCGTGCGCTCGCGACCTAGACCAAGCTCGAAATACTGATAAACCAACGCTCTGCCCTTAGAAGTTGACGCGTTGGGAGATCGCGCCATCGACCAGCATGTTGATCCCGGTGGTGAACGCCGACCGGGGGCTGGCCAGGAAGACGGTGGCGGCGGCAACCTCCTCCGGCGTCGCCATCCGGCCCGTCGGGTTGCGCTTGATCATCTGCTCGAAGAAGCCCGGCATGTTCGCCTTCACGTTACCCCACACGCCCCCCTCGAAGAACACCGTTCCCGGTGAGACCACATTGCAGCGGACGTGCTTGGCGGCGTTCTCGCGCGCCACGCCCTTGGCGAAGTGGATCAGGGCCGCCTTCATGGCGCCGTAGGACGACGGGCTGTCCGACTGCGCGGCCGAGACCGACGAGGTGATGATGAAGGCCGCGTCGCCCGAGTTCGCGCCCGCCGCCTCCAGGAACGGCTTGGCGGCCTCCCACGTGCGGACCGCGCCCAGCATGTCGATGTCGAACATCGCCTGCCAGTCCTTCTCGTGATTGCCCTGCACCAACGCGCTGGCGTTGGAGACCAGGACGTCGATGCCGCCCAGGGTTTCCCCGGACTTCCTGATGAACGCCTGCAACGCCGAACCATCGGCGATATCAACGACTTCGCCGAACGCCTTCACGCCCTTGGCCTGCAGCGCCTTGACAGTCTCGGCCACCTGCTCGGCGTTGCGGGCGCAGATCGCGACGTTGGCCCCTTCGTCGGCGAAGCACTCGGCGATACTGCGCCCGATGCCGCGCGTGCCGCCGGTCACAACTGCGGTCTTGGCCTTGAGCTGCAGGTCCATCGCCTTCTCCCGTTCGGTTTTGATCTCAGATTTTGAATAGCGCGTCGTAGCGCTGACGCAGCAAGTTCTTCTGCACCTTGCCCATGGCGTTGCGGGGCAGTTCGTCCACGAACACGATCCGCTTGGGCGCTTTGAAGGCGGCGAGCTGTGCGCGGCATTCGGCGATCATCGCGGCCTCGTCGCCCGCTCCGATCACCACTGCGACCACGCCCTCGCCAAAGTCCGGATGCGGCACGCCCACCACCGCGCTCTCGGTGACGCCGGCCAGTTCGTCGAGCACCAGCTCGATTTCCTTCGGATAGACGTTGAAGCCGCCCGAGATGATCAGGTCCTTGGCCCGGCCGGAAATCCACACCCGGCCGTCGGGATCCTGGCGGCCCACGTCGCCCGTCTGGAAGTAGCCGTCGGCGGTGAACTCCTCGGCGGTCTTCTCCGGCATCCGCCAATAGGCGGAGAATACGCTCGGCCCCCGGATCTCGATCACGCCGGTCGCATCCCCGCCGCCGATCCTGAGATCGACGCCCGGCAGCGGATAGCCAACCGACCCGGCGATGCGCTCGCCGTTCAGCGGGTTGGAGGTGATGATCACCGCCTCGCTCATCCCATAGCGCTCCAGGATGCGCTGGCCCGTGCGTGCCTCGAACTCGGCGAAGGTGGATTCCAGGAGCGGCGCGGATCCGCAAATGAACAGCCGCATGTGCTGCGCCCGCTCGCGGGTGAACCCGGGATTGGCAAGCAGGCGCGTGTAGAAGGTCGGCACGCCCATCATCACCGTCGATTTCGCCAGGCCGGCCAGCACCTGGGCGTCGTCGAACTTCGGCAGCCAGACCATCGGAGCGCCCGAGAGGAACGCGCAGTGCATCGCCACGAAGAGCCCGTGCACGTGGAAGATCGGCAGGGCGTGCAGCAGGACGTCGTCAGGCGTGAAGCCCCAGATCTCGTGCAGGGCCACGGCGTTGGCCGCCAGGTTCCCGTGGCTCAGCATCGCGCCCTTGGACCGTCCGGTGGTGCCGGAGGTGTAGATGATCGAGGCGAGGTCGGCGGCTGTGCGTGGGACGCTGGACTTCAGGGGCCGCCCCGTTGCGGCCTGCGCCACGAACCCCTCCGCGTCGGTGATGAACACCCGCGGCTCGGCGTCCTTCAGGAAGTAATCGACCTCCGAGGCCGTATAGGCGGCGTTCAACGGCAGGAACACTCCGCCGGCCTTGAGCGTCGCGAGATAGACTGCCACCGCGGCGATCGACTTCTCCACTTGGAGCGCCACGCGGTCGCCGGGCTCCACGCCCTGCGCGATCAGCTCGCCGGCCGCCTGAGCGACGCTTGCCTCCAACTCTCCGTAGCTGACCGCCGCGCCGTCACTGAGCAGGAACGCCGGCTTCGCGCGATCCGTTGGAAAGCCGGCGGCGAGGATGTCATAGAGGTTTTCCATCGCTCCCCTTTATGAGG